>JACMOE010000490.1 GCA_014378185.1 Gemmatimonadaceae bacterium
ATGATAGCGGCGACCCGTATTGCGAACAAGAGAGGATCATCGAGTTGCGAATCTTGCGTGTCGAAGAATGAGAACCATACGGGGCGTAGAGACAACCAAGTCGATCACGACGGGGCGGCTCGCGATTGGCGGCATCGGACTGGCACGCTTCTTTCCTTTCGTTCCGGCAAAGGAATGTTCCGAAGCAGGAGAGGACCATGACGACGCTTCAGCAGATCGAGTTGCGCTGCCCCATCTGTGACACGCGCTTCAAGTCACAACAGGTGATCTCCACGAATTCGTTCGGTGGCAAGCGGACGGATTTTCACGAGCGTGCGGCTGGCACGCAACCGCTTCCATTCCTGATCCACATGTGCGGCCGGTGCGGCTACTCGGGCGCCGAGCGTGACTTCACGGAAGACGCAGACGTGACGCCCGTGCTGCGCGAGCATGTCTGGAACGAACTGGCACCTCAACTGACGACGGCTGCCATACCCGGCTCGGAAAAATACGAGGCAGCAGCGAAAGTTGCCGAATGGCAAGCGCTCGATCCACGGCATGTTGCCGATCTGCTCCTGCGTGCCGCGTGGTGTTGCGTGGATGAAAACGATTCCGAGGCGGAGCGATTCTTTCGCCGCAAGGCAGCATGGAAGTTCGAGGAGGCACTTTCCAGCTTCGATGGTGTCCGGCGCGAGGAGCGCGCAGTTCTCACCTACCTGGTTGGGGAGCTGTGGCGTCGCATTGGTGATGCAGCGCGCGCCAGCGAGTGGTTCCGTCGCGTGGGATCCGAAGTGAACGATGCGGCCACCCAGCAGTGGGTGCTCGATGCCGCTCGTCAGCAGCGTGACTGTCCGCGGGAGTGGTTCGGCTAGACGACGCCAGGCAGCGCGGGAAGCATCAGCGCGTCCCGAACAAGCGATCGCCCGCATCGCCAAGGCCGGGGAGGATATATCCCTGCTCGTTCAATTCGCGATCGAGTGACGCGCAGTAGACGATTACATCAGGGTGGGACTCGGCCAAGCGACGCACGCCGGCCGGCGCCGCGACGACGCACAGAAAGCGAATGCGCGTAGCCCCAGCGCGCTTTAGTGAACTAACGGCCGCCGCCGCGCTTCCACCGGTCGCGAGCATGGGATCGAGCAGGAAAAAATCCCGCTCTCCCGCATCGCCGGGGACCTTGAAGTAGTAGTCCACCGGCTCCAGCGTATCATGATCGCGGTACAGGCCGATGTGGCCAACCCGCGCTGCGGGCACCAGGCGAGCCACGCCTTCCACCATCCCGAGCCCGGCGCGGAGGATGGGAACCAGCGTGAGCTTCTTTCCGCTGACGCGACGCCCCACGGTCCGCTCCAATGGCGTTTCGACGGGTGTCTCCTCGAGCGTGAGTTCGCTGGTTGCCTCGTATGCAATAAGGGTGGCGATCTCGTCGACGAGCTCCTTGAAGATCTTGGTTGGAGTCGCGCGATCGCGCAGGAGCGAGAGCTTGTGCTGGACGAGCGGATGTGAGACGACGCGCAGCGTCGGGAACGCAGGGGTGGTGTCCATGCCGCGGAAGCTACTAACTTCGCGCGCATGAAAGAATACCAAGCGGTGATGCTGCGGCTGTCGCGCCACGCGCGCGACGACGAAGATGCACTGACGGACCTGCTGAACGAGCGGAGTCGCAGTGGCTGGCGGCCGGCGATGATGTCCCAGGACGACCACCGGCTCACGCTCATTTTCGAGCGGCCGAGCGACACCGAGGCATGACGACCATGGCCGTGTGAAGCTGGCCTGTCCTTCGTACGCCTCTGCCCAGCGACTAGCTTGCCGGGATGCCACCCCGTCGATCACTCATGGCGCGCATTGCCCTGGCTCTGCCGGGAATCGCACTAGCGAGCTGGTTGGTATCGCTGGGTGCCGTATTGCGCTGGGAGCGAAACGACCAGGCGCGGGTGGCCGGTGCCATCGTCGTGTTGGGTGCGGCGCAGTACGTGGGGCATCCATCGCCTGTCCTGCGTGCACGGCTGGATCACGCAATTGCGCTTTGGCAACGCAGGCTGGCGCCACGAATGATCATGACCGGTGGAACCGGGACGGGCGACACGACCAGCGAAGCTGCCGTCAGCCGACGGTACTGCATGCAGCATGGCGTGCCCTCGGCGGCCATTCTCCTGGAAACAGAAGGGCGGACGACGAGTCAATCCATGGCAGGGGTCGCTGTCCTGATGCGAGGCCTGGGCCGCCGCGACGTCCTGCTGGTGAGTGACCCATTCCACATGCTGCGGCTGACCATCCTCGCGCGGCGGCATGGATTGGAGCCGTATGCCTCACCCACTCCGACCAGCCCAATCGCCGCGAGTCCCAGCGAGCGCTGGAAGTACGCTCTCAGCGAGTCCATCAAAGCACCGCTGGCATTCATTTTCGAAAGGAAGGAGCCGTGACGACTCGTTGTCGAAGGTGGGCAGACGGTCGGAAGCTCCCCGGTCTCGCCGGCGAAAGGCCACCGCGCGTGAACAGCATGCCGCGCAAGGGCCTTCTTCGCGCGGCAACCACACGGAAAATCCCTCATTACACTTTGCAGTGATGCACATTCCGATCGAAACGTTCGAACTCACCAATGGATTGTCCGTGGTGCTGTCCACTGATCACACGGCGCCCATTGTTGCCGTGAACCTGTGGTATCACGTCGGATCGGCCAACGAGCGGCCGGGGCGCACCGGGTTCGCGCATCTGTTCGAGCACATGCTGTTTCAGGGATCAGCGAACGTCGGGTCCAACGAGCATTTCGAACTCGTGCAGCGCGCCGGTGGAACACTGAATGGCTCCACCTGGCTGGACCGAACCAACTATTTTGAAACCGTTCCCTCGAACCAACTGGAGCTGGCGCTTTGGCTGGAGGCCAACCGGATGGGTTACCTGCTGCCAGCCATGACGCAGCAAAAGCTCGACACCCAGCGCGATGTCGTGCAGAACGAGCGTCGGTGGTCGATGGACAACCAGCCGTACGGCACGTGGTGGGAACGCTTGCCGGCGCTGGCTTTTCCGGAGGGGCATCCGTTCCATCACTCACTCATCGGATCGATGCGTGATCTCGACGCCGCAAGTCTCGACGATATCGCCACGTTCTTCTCGACGTACTACACGCCGGACAACGCAGTACTCTCCATCGCGGGCGACTTCGAAGCCGCCGCTACGCGCAGCATGGTGGAGCGTCATTTTGGAGCCATTCCGCGAGGGTCAGGCAAACCGCCCCTTGCCGACATGACGTTGGCGCCAACCTTCGGGTGCGCGCTGCGTGAGGTCGTATCGGACGACGTCATGCTCCCGCGCTTGTTCATCGCGTTTCGTTCACCCGTTCTTGGCACGGACGAGTATTTTGCTGCAAGCGTGACGAGTGCGGTGCTCGGGTTGAAGAAGGGAAGTCGCCTCCAGCGCGTCCTGGTCCGGGAACAGCAGATTGCCGCCGAGGCTGCCGCCTTCACCTACGACTTGTCGAAAGGCAGCGATCTGCTGGTCGTGGACGTGACGGCGCGCCCAGAGACGTCCGCCGCCGCCCTGGAAGCTGCCGTGCATGCGGAGCTCGACCACCTCGTTGCGGACGGAGTGACTGCGGCCGAAGTGGCGCGCGCCATTGCGCTCATCGAGACGGAGTTGACCGTCGCGCTACAGTCTGCCGGCGATCGAGCCGACAAGCTCTCCATGTTTGCGACATACTTCGGTGACCCCGGCCTGGTCAACGTGCAGGCAGAGCGATACCGCGCCGTAACGGAGGAGCGGGTGAACGCATACATCCGTACGCACCTGGTGCCCGACAATCGCGCGAGCCTGCTCTACGTGCCGCGGGAGCCGGTTCACGCGCCACTGCAGGACGATCTGGCCATGGCGGAACCACCATGACCCCGACAGCTGGCGGCGCACCCACGACCAAGCCACTTCCGGCCGCGCCACGCGACTATCGATTTCCTCGCTTCGAGCGTCGCACCCTGTCCAACGGCGTGCAGCTCCTCGTTGCGTCCGTTCCCAAACTGCCGCTCACGACCGTCCTGGCAATCGTCGAAGCCGGAGCCTCTGTAGAACCGGAGGGTCAGCATGGTGTTGCCGCGCTCACGGCGCGGCTGCTGCTGGAGGGAGCGGCTGGCGTGGACGGCGCGGCCCAGGCCGAGCGTTTCGAGAGCATTGGCGCATCGGTGGAATCGCAGGCTGACTGGGATGTGGCAACCGTGTCGCTGACCGCCCTCAGCCACCGTCTGCCGGAAGCGCTCGCGCTAGTCCGGGATTTGCTCCGATGGCCGACGTTTCCCGAACGCGAAGTGCAGCGACTCAAGGAACAGCGACTGGCCGATCTGTTGCAGCAGCTTGCGGAGCCTCGCGGCCTGGCTGATGAGCGATTCGCAAACGCTGCGTATGCCCCCACCGCGCGCTACGCCTCGCCTGAGGAAGGCGATGCGGCGAGTGTCAGGGCTCTCACTCGCCTCGATATCGAAGCGTTCTATGCGGCGAGATATCAACCAGCGGGCACCACGCTGATTTTTGCGGGTGATGTGTCCATGGATGTCGCGGAAACGCTGGCGACATCGTTGTTCGGAGACTGGACGGGCCACCGTCCGAAAGCGGCACCACGCGGCGTCGACGCAGCGCAGCCGGGGCGGCTGGTCCGTGTGATTGCGAAGGCGGACGCGTCGCAGTCGGAGCTGCGGATCGGCCATGCGGGAATACCGCGCAATGCCCCGGACTACTTCGATGTGATGGTCATGAATGCCGTACTGGGTGGCCTGTTCTCGTCGCGCATCAACCTCAATCTGCGTGAGGTTCACGGTTATACCTACGGCGCGTCTTCCGCGTTCGAGTGGAGGCGCGGCGCCGGTCCCTTCGTGGTGCAGACGGCAGTGAAGAGCGACGTCACGGGCGCCGCCGTGCAGGAAATCCTGAATGAAATCGATCGCATGCGCAGCGCACCCATTGACGAGGACGAGCTGACGCTTGCGACGAGCTACCTGGACGGTGTGTTCCCGATCAGGTATGAGACCACGGCGGCCATTGCCCGCGCCCTTGCGAATCTCGTCATCCATGGCCTGCCAGAGAACTATTACGACGTTTACCGATCGCGCGTCCGCGCCGTGAGTACCGGCGGGGTGTTGCGGGCTGCGCAGGACCACTTGCACCCGGACGAGCTCCGTGTGGTGGTTGTTGGCGACCCGGCAGTCGTCGCCGCCCCCGTGGCGAAAGTCACCGGTATAGCGCCGGAAATCATGAGTGGCCACGGCGGCGAGGTCACGCGATGACGCCGGCAAAGAAGCCGTTATCGGGCGCACCGGTAGTGACGTCCAGCGAGTTGCAAGGAAGGGCCCGGGGGTATCGGCCGGCGGAAATGCTGCAGAGCGAAGAACTGCACCGAGGCAAGATCATCACCCTCAATCGCGACTCTGTGCGGCTACCCGATGGTACGGCAGCCGACATGGACATCCTGAGACACCCAGGCGCGTCGGCTGTCGTTCCGTTCCTGAGTGGTCCCATGGGTGACGAGCCCCAAGTCCTGCTGCTGCGCCAGTATCGATATGCAGCAGGGGGCTATCTGTACGAAATTCCCGCTGGCCGGCTGGACGAAGGCGAGACACCGATGCAATGTGCCGTCCGCGAGCTCAAGGAAGAGACCGGTTGTACGGCCGACCACATCGAGCCCATGACGTCCATCCTGACCACACCGGGCTTTACCGACGAGGTGATCCACCTGTTCATGGCGACCGGGCTGACACATGGCGAACCCAACAGAGAGGCGGATGAGTTCGTCGAAATCGTGATCATGCGGCTCTCCGAGGCGCTGGAACGCATCAGCTCGGGAGAGATGACGGACTCCAAGACGATCCTCGCGCTCCTCTTTGCCGCGGGGTTCAAAACGGGCTGAGTACGCCCTGTTCCAAGTTCGACGTCCCGCGGAAACCAGACAGCCCCCAGCCGTGTCAAAAGTGGACACTGGCTGGGGGCTTTGTCGTTTGGTGTTCTAAAAAGAGGACAATCGATGAATTGCGCACCGAGGAACACCTGCGCAGAAAACATTGTAAGTCGCTGCAAATAAACGATTTACAGAATCATTTTCAGCGACTGACGTTCGGCATGCCCCCTGCCTTAGTCAGGTGTGAACTGAAGGGCAGGCGAAGTAATTCGGAAAGGTTGTTCCAGCATACTCTTTCGCGGCATTGGGGGATGATACCATGGCTGACATCGCACTGAAGCGGACCGCCCAGCAAGGGCCCTCGATCCGCGAACAACTGCACGCGATGGACGATGCTGACATCGTCTCGTCTTTTCTGGGCGGCGAAGAGCGAGCGTTTCAGGAGCTCGTCGAACGGTACCAGACGCGTTTGCTGAACTTCATTTACCGCACGATTGGTGATCGGGAAAAGGCTGAGGATCTCGTGCAGGAAGTCTTCATTCGGGTCTACCGGCACCTGCATCGCTTCGATCGGTCCAAGAAATTTTCAACATGGGCGTATACGATCGCGTCGAACCTGGCAAAGAACGAACTCCGCAATCGCTCGCGGAATCCCCTGGTGCTGTTCCAGACGATCAAGGGCAACTGGGACGACGAAGATCGGCCGTTGCAGTTCGAGGACACCACGGCGCGGCCCGACGATCTCTATCGGAAGCGTCACCTTCAGGAACTCGTGGCGGAAACGGTGGCGAAGTTGCCAGAGCATCACCGTCAGGTCTTTGTGCTGCGGGAGCTGGAGGGCAAGTCGTATGAGGAGATTGCGGAGATCACAAACTGCAATCTGGGGACGGTGAAGTCGCGGCTCAATCGCGCCCGCACCGCCTTCGCAGAAATCATCGAGCCCTGGATCGACTGACGACAGGCAGGCGGGACACCCGCTGGAGGAACGGAAGGGCGCCCTGCGATGGGCGCCCTTTCTCGATCCCGCGACGAGTGGAACAGCACCCGGTACGGAGGGTACGTTGGGCAGCGAAGTTGGCTGATTCACCAGCGTACCCGTGTCCCATGACCTGTCGGGAGTTTCGTCAGATGCACGACGCATACGTCGATGTCACGCTCAGTGGCTTCGACGTTGATCGCATGTCGAGTCACCGACATTGCTGTCAAGAATGCGCGCGGATCGACACCCGGGTGCGGCGAGCACTGCTTGTTGCCCGAAACCTGCCGACTATCCAGCCGTCTGCGGCCTTCGGCACGCGCCTGCAGGTGCGGCTTGCCACCGAGCGCGCTTCGCTGCAGCTGGCCAGACACGAAGGGGGAACCACGTCCCAGTGGAGCTGGCACCCGCTCTCACTCGGCACCTTTTCCGCCATTGCAGCGGGCGTGATCGTGGCGGCAGGGCTGGCCGGTGCCGCCACCTTTGCCACCACACCGGCAGCGACGGTCATCCGGTTGGTGCCCGTGGTTGCGACTCGCCCGGAAGCGGAGCCCTCGCTCGCCACACCAACGATGGTGGCATCCGTGCCGGCGGGAATGCCGCTGTGGCCCGCGGTATTGGTGGCGCAACAGGCGCCGTGGCACTTTGCGGGCG
>JACMOE010000491.1 GCA_014378185.1 Gemmatimonadaceae bacterium
CTTCGCCAAGCCGGTCCACGAGGGATCGTCCAAAGGCATCACCGAACGGAACTTCATCACGTCGCACGATGCCCTCGAGCCGGTGGTGGCCGACCTGCTCGAGCGCTACGAGCAGCCCGTCATCCTCGAGACCTACCTGCCGGGTGCCGAGTTCACCTGTGGTGTCCTCGGCAACCGTGCGTCCGCTCGCGTGCTGCCCATCGTCAGCATGAACTTCGAGGCGCTCCCACCCGGCGCCCTGCCCATCTACGGGTTCGAGGCGAAATGGCTCTGGGACACGCGTGAAGAGCCGCTGGACATCTTCGAGTGCCCTGCCGACATCCCGCCTGCGCTGCGCGCGGAAATCGAGGACGTGGTCCTGCGCGCCTACCGCGCGCTGGGCTGCCGCGACTGGTCACGCGTGGACGTGCGCCTGGGCGCGGACGGACGCGCGAACGTGGTGGAGGTGAATCCACTCCCAGGCATCCTGCCCGATCCATCCGACAACTCCTGCCTGCCCAAGGCCGCGCGCGCCGCCGGCCTCTCATATGATGCGCTCAACGGTGCAGCGCTCGGCGCCGCAGCCGAGCGGCAGGGCGTTGCGCTCCGCGGAGGCCGGTCGTGAAGATCGCCATCCTCTTCGACGGTGCGAGCGCCGATGCGGCGGCCTCGGCGGATCTCGCCATCGTCGGAACAGTGGATGCGGTCGATGCCGCACTCGCCAGCGAGGGCAACGAGATCATTCGCATTCCCGTGCACCCGGACGCCCGGTGGATCGAGCGGCTGCGACGCGCGCGCCCGGATCTCGTCTTCAACCTGTGCGAGTCGATCGACGGCGTGGCCGCGCTGGAGCCGCCGGTCATCTCCGTGCTCGAGTTGCTCAACCTGCCGTACACCGGCAGCTCGAGCTGGACCACCTCGCTTTGCCTCCGCAAGCACGTCATCAATGCGGCGCTCGAGCGCGCCGGCCTCCCGGTCCCGAAGTTCGCCGTCGTGCGCCGTGGCGGCAGCATCCCGACGGTGGGGTTTCCGGCGATCTGCAAGCCGGCCGCTGAAGACGCGTCCATCGGCATCGAACAGCGATCGGTCGTCCGCACCACGCGCGCCCTCACGGAGCGGGTGGATGCCATGCTGGGCCGCTGGGATGAAGTGCTCGTCCAGCGCTTCGTCGAAGGACGCGAGGTGAACGTCGGCATCATCGGCGACGCCATGCTTCCCATAGCGGAAATCGACTTCGGGAACATGCCCAAGGGGATGTGGCGCATCGTCACCTACCGCTCCAAGTGGGAAGAGGGCTGCGACGAGGACCTCGGCTCCGCACCGCGCTGTCCCGCGCGGCTGCCCGCGAGCGTCGCGTCCCAGCTGCGCAAGATCGCGATCGCGGCGTGGCGCATTGCCGGCGGATGGGGATATGGTCGCGTGGACATGCGCATCGACGAGCGCGGCCGACCCTGGATCCTGGAGGTCAATGCGAACCCGGACATCGCGCCGGATGCGGGGCTGGCCCGCATGGCGCGCGTCGCCGGCATCGAGTACGGGGCGCTGATTCGCCGGGTCTGCGAGCTCGCACTGCAGCGATCGCGGTCCGGCGTGACCACGGCGGACCGGTGGGCGCTCGCCCAGCAGTTGTCGGGGGTGGTGGTCGCGGACGCCGAGCCAGACCTCTTTACCACCGGGAGCTGAACGACGCATGCGACTGTCGAGCCTCCGTCCCGAGCATCGCGGCCAGGTGTCCGAACTCCTGATCGCCACGGCCGCCTTTTCGAGTGAGGAGGTCGAGGTGGCGCTCGAGCTGTTCGACGCGACGTACCCAAGCTGTCGTCCTGAGCGAAGCGAAGGACCTGCTTTTGCGAATGACGAGATGGCCGACTACGAATTCCTCGGTGCGTTCGATGTCGGCGACCAGCTGCTCGGCTACGCGTGCTTCGGCCCGACACCGTCAACCGACGGAACCTGGGACCTGTACTGGCTGGCCGTCCATCCCGCGGCGCAGGGCCGCGGCGCGGGGCGCGCGCTCGTGCGCGAGGTGGAGCAGATACTCGTTGCACGGCAGGGGCGTCTGCTCGCAGTGGAGACGTCGTCCCGCGAGAGCTATGCGCACAGCAGGGAGTTCTATGCACGCTGCGGATATACGGAAGCCGCGCGCGTGCGCGACTTCTACGCCCCGGCAGACGACCGGATCATCCTCACCACACGCCTCATGGCCCGCCCGGTCGGAGTAGCCACACGATGAGTGACTGGCAGAAGACGTTACGCGACGACAGCATCAGCACGCTCGAGCAGCTGCGATCGTACGTGGCGGAGCGCTTCGGGGAGGATGCCGCCGAACGGGAGATCGACGTCGAGGCGTTGCGCCCCGCATTCGACAACTTCCAGATGCGCATCACGCGCGAATCCCTCTCGCAGATCAGGGAGGTCGGCGACGCGAACTGGCAGCAGTTCATCCCCACCGTGCAGGAGCTCGAGGTCGTTGACGGTGTCATCGACTCGCTCGATGAGGACGGCGACTCGCCTGTACCCAACATCACGCACCGCTACCCCGACCGCGCCCTCTTTCTCGTGAGCCCGGTCTGCGCGAGCTACTGCCGGTTCTGCACGCGACGGCGCAAGGTGGGCGATCCGGAGAAGATCTCGCTCAAGGAGTACGAGTCGGCCTTCCAGTACCTGGCCGAGCACACGGAGATCCGTGATGTCATACTTTCGGGCGGCGACCCGATGATGCTGAGCGACCAGCGGCTGGAGTACATCTTTCAGCGCCTCCGCGCCATTCCGCACATCGAGATCATCCGGATTGGAAGTCGTATCACGTCCCACCTGCCGGAGCGGGTGACGCCCGAATTCTGCGAGATGGTGCAGAAGTACCATCCCATCTTCATGAACACGCACTTCAATCATCCGAGCGAGCTCACGCCCGCGGCCGTTGCGGCACTCGACCGGCTGAGCAGGGCGGGCATCTCGCTCGGTTGCCAGACGGTGCTGTTGAAGGGCGTGAACGACGACCCGCACGTGATGATGAAGCTCATGCACGAGTTGCTCAAGGCGCGCGTGCGGCCGTACTACATCTACATGGCCGACCAGGTCGCGGGCGGCGAACACTTCCGCACCACGGTGCAGAAGGGGCTCGAGATCATTCAGGCCCTGCGCGGATGGACGTCCGGGCTCGCCGTGCCGCAATTCGTCATCGACGCGCCGGGCGGTGGGGGCAAGGTGCCGCTGCTTCCCGAGTACGTCGAGGAAATCAACGACGATGAAGTCGTGTTCCGCAACTTCGAAGGCAAGCAGTTCACCTACAAGCAGCCGCGGCAGCCAGTTCCGGACGTCATGCCCGGCATTGCGGCAACGCACGACGTGGTGCCCATCGAAGCGGGCAAGGCGGCCAAGAAGAAGCGCGTCGCGCGCAACCGGAAGAGCGCCAACGGCTGACGCCTCCCCCGAGGCTGTGGCGCGGTTGACCCACGACCGGAAAACTGGCTGCAGAAAACCGACGACCATCTCGGCGGGCCGGCGAGACTGACCTGCGCGGTCGTGGGCTTTCTGCGGTGAGTTCAACAGTTGTGGGTCAACCCAAAGCGGCTTGTCATCCCGAGGCTCTGGCGCGGCCTGCGAGGCGGCGCTCGACCTCGCCGAGTGCGTCCGCGGTGATCGCGTAGGTGTGCTCCACCGCTGGATAGCGGCCAGCCCGCACGTCAGCCGCCCATCGCGCCACGGCGCCAGCGAGGTCCGTGCCAGCTGAAGCATACTGACGGACAAATCGCGCCTGGCGCCCCTCGCTGAATCCGAGCAGGTCGTGGTATACGAGCACCTGTCCGTTCGTCTCCACACCCGCCCCGATGCCGATGACCGGAATGCCCACGCGCTGCGTAATGATCCCCGTCACCGCGGCGGGGACGGCTTCCACGATCAGCGCTCGACATCCCGCAGCAGCGAGGTCGTCGGCATCGGACACGATGCCCATCGCCTGCTCCGGATCGCGCCCCCGTGC
>JACMOE010000492.1 GCA_014378185.1 Gemmatimonadaceae bacterium
CGGCACTCCCGCGTACGTCGTCGTGTCCACCTCCCGCCCGGACTGACCCGCGAGCGCGAAGTCCGGGAGCCGCGGCGGGGGCGCCATCGCGCGATCAGCCACCATTCACGTGCGCGTCGGGTACCCCGAACTGCGACACGACATACGTGTCGTATCGGGGCGTACAGATGCTGTGGCCGCATCGCATGCTGGCATGACGCGAGATGCTCGACCACGACGACTCGTCATCACGGAGCCTGAACCACCCGGTGTAGTCCACGCAGCACATCACGTCGCTCGCGACCGAAAGGAACTGCTCGTCTCTATCCTGTGCCGTCATGGGTCCTGTGTCGTGTTTCGAAATCATCGGCAACATGTGCGGTTCGCGGCATCCCTGCACCTACACGACGCTCGGCTCCGCCAATTCGCACGGATGTGCGGCCAGCCCGCGCTCGAGCTGGAGCGTGGCATGCGCAATGCCGAACCGATCTCGCAGTTGCCGGCACGCCGACGCGATGAGTGCGTCCTCACCACCCGACTGGCAGCGCACCAGGTGGGCCGTGAGCGCCACGTCCGTAGTGCTCATGCCCCAGATGTGGAGATCGTGAATCTCCACGACGGCGTCGAGGCTCATGAGCAGGTCCTGCACGGCCGCGGGATCGATGCCGCGCGGCACCGCGTCCATCGCCAGGTTCATCGAGTCCTTGGCCAGCCCCCAGCTTGCCCACGTGATCAAGGCGACCAGCAGCAGGCTGACGGCGGGATCCAGCCATAGCCATCCGGTGAGGCCAATGACGAGGCCTGCCACCACGACGGCTGCGGACGCCGCCGCATCGCCCATCATGTGCAGGAACGCACCGCGGATGTTGATGTCGCTGTCCCGCCCGCGCATGAAGCCGAGCGCCGTTCCGACGTTGATGACGATGCCGATTGCGGCGACGATCATCACCGTGCCACTCGCCACCGGCGAGGGATGGCGCAGCCGCGATACGGCCTCGACAGTGATCGCTCCCACGGCGATGAGCAGGAACCCGGCATTGGCGATGGCCGCGAGGATGGAGACGCGCCGCAGTCCATAGGTGCGTCTCGGCGTCGGCCCGCGTCGGGCCAGTACGCTGCCGGCCCACGCGAGCAACAAGCCGAGTACGTCGCCGAGGTTGTGTCCGGCGTCCGCGGTGAGCGCCAGCGAGTGGGCATGCAGCCCGTACCCCACTTCGACGACCACAAAAATCAGGTTGAGCGCAACGCCGATGGCGAACGCGCGATCGAAGGCGGATGGCACATGGTGGTGCCCATGGCCTCCACCTCCGTGGCTGTGGTCGTGCTTGTGGTCCAGGTGTCCACCCTCGCCCGCGTGAACATGCGCATGTGTCATGTCGATTCGTCTCCGCTAATACCGCAGGTTGGCGCGCAGCGTGGTGACCCACGCCGGACCCCGATCACGATTGTACCCGGGATTGCGCACGTACTGCACGTCCGGCCCCACCTGCAGGTACGAGCCAACCTGCGCGCGATAGTAAGTCTCGACGAACGTTTCCGCACCGTACCGCAGGGCGCCGTCGCCAAGCAGGAATCCCGTACCGCCGGCCGCGAGATAGTCCCGATGCGCGCTGTTGAGCGTGTGGCGCAGCGCGGCGACACCCCACCGGTCGAGCCCGCGGCCCCAGTGATTGCCAGCCACCTGCACGCCGCCGCTCACGTGACCTTCCACTTCCGTGAACGCGAAGCTTTCCGTCGTACCGTCGTCGGCCCCCACGCGGAGAAAGGCGCCTGTCTCGCCCCCGTCGGTGATTGGCTGCTCGACGTTCAGGCCGATCCCGCGCTTGCGCCTGCCCGGCGTGTCGTCAGCGACAATGTCTGGCGTGGCGCCCGTGGACCGCGCACGCGCGAGCGCGACTCGGTAGTCGCCCATTCGCGCGTGATTCTGGTAGGCCAGCAGCCGAATCACCGGGCCACCCGTCAGCGGCGCGACGGTGATCTCGACGTTGTCGCCCCGAGCCTGGCGCAGGTCGCTGTCGAACACGTTGCCATTCGCCTGTCGCGGCATCTGGAACGAGCCAGCGCGCACCGAGATGCGTGGCGTGATCCAGCCGATGGCAACGCCGTTGGTATAGCCGCGCGTGTCCGCCGCAAAGTCCCATGCGGTATTCTGGAACAGGCCCCAGTTGAGAAACTGGGTGCGCGTGGAATTGGCATAGCGGTTGAGGTCGAAGAGATCGCTGGCCGCAAGCTTGCCCGCGGTCACTTCGATGCGGCGGGTGGCCACCGGTCCGGCAAGCTGATCGATGCCTCGCGGCATCGAATCGACGTCGACACTCAGGGGGATGGTGGAGCGGAGAAAGGCGCGAGCCACATACGGTCCATTGCCGAGGTCCGCGCTTCCCTGCCGAAGGACGTCGCCGTTGGTGACGCCGGCGAGGCCGGAGGCGTGACTGATACCGCTGCCGCGTGCCATCTCGACATCGAGGTATCCATCGACGCCGGCAAACAACCGCGAGCCCAGGTAGATGCCATACGTATGGCTCACCGCCCGATCGCCAGCGGCCACCAGGCTCATTGGTCCGGAGTAGGCGGCACCGAATTGGCCAAGACGTTGCGCGATCACCGTGACCTGCGTGCCCAGTACCTGGGGTACCCAGGCGGCTGAACCCTGCGCGTGGGCCACCCCAGTGGCGGAAATACAGGCCAGCGTTGTCACGACCAACCGACAGTGTCCCAGCCTACAGCGCATGAAGCCCATTCACATCCCGAAGGTCACTGAGGTATACTGTAGGTGAGTATACCTGATCGATCCCTCCGGTGGGAGTGCCTGCGCAGATGCCGCATACCGTTCGCGACCAGACCAAGCTCATGAACCGGGTGAAGCGTATCCGGGGACAGCTCAATGGCATCGAGAAGTCGCTGGAGCGCGAGGGCGACTGCGGCGCCATCCTCCAGCAGCTGGCCGCGTGCCGAGGAGCGCTGAATGGCCTCATGGCGGAGATTCTCGAGGACCACGTGCGCTATCACGTCGTTGATCCCTCCACACCACCAGAATCCGAACAGGCGGAAGCGGCGGAACAACTGATCGACCTCGTTCGCGCTTACCTCCGGTAACGCACTCGACAAGCAGGCCCTCTCCTCGCAATCCATGACGGAACCAGCAAAGACCGACACACGTGATGCCAAGCGGCGCAACGCACCGCGCGACGTGCCACGACCCACTGGCATACGCGGCTTCTGGAAGAGCCTCGGCCCCGGCATCGTCACGGGCGCGGCAGACGATGACCCGTCCGGCATCGCCACGTACTCCGTTGCGGGCGCACAGTACGGCACCGCACTCCTCTGGACGGCGCTCTTCACCTGGCCACTGATGATCGCCGTGCAGACGATGTGCGCACGCATCGGCATGGTGACCGGCCAAGGCATTGCGGGAGCGCTGCGGCACAAGTTTCCGCGCCCCGTGCTGATCATCGCCGCCGTGGCGCTGTTCGTCGCCAACACCA
>JACMOE010000493.1 GCA_014378185.1 Gemmatimonadaceae bacterium
CCCCGCGCGCCGAGGGAGCGACCGATTGCGAAAGCCGTCGTATGCCTCCTCCACCACGAGTCCGGCGTCGAGGCACAACTCGGCCAGGCGCGACGCGGTGTAGAGCCGGATCCGGTGGGCGCGCGTCCCGCTACCCGATGGGCCCTCCCAGTTGGTCTGGATCGAGAGGATCCCCGACAGGGGATCGAACGATCGCTCGTGCCCGATCATCGTGCCATCGTCGGACTTCCACCAGTCGCGAGAGAGGAACCTGGCCATCACGCCGTCACGGCTGGCGCCGTGCCACACGAGCACGCCGTCCGGCTTGAGCACGCGCGCGAATTCCCTGATGGTCCGCGCATCATCCCTGGCGTCCACGGTGAACCCGAACGACGTGAAGAGGTTGAGCACCGCGTCGAACCGTCCCGTCCACCGTGCCGGCAGCTTGCGCATGTCGCCACGCGTGTACTTGAGGCTCGGACCCGTTCCGCGCGCCCGCGCCTTGTCGATGAGGTGCTGCGAGTAGTCGAGCCCCTCCACGAGGAAGCCCGCTTCGGCGAGCGGGTGCGCGTGACGACCCTGCCCGCACGGAACGTCGCAGATGCGTGAGCCAACGGGCAACGCGAGCACGTCGATCAGGCGGGCGACTTCGTGCCGGTCGCGCTGCTGAGTGAAGATGGGCTCGTACTCGAGCAGGTAATGCGCGTCGAAGTAGGACTCCCACCAGTCGATCAAAAGAACACCGGCTCACGATACGCGCCAAACACATCCTCCAGAGCGCGGCGAATCTCGAACAGGGTGCAATACGCCCGCGCACAATCGAGAATGTGGGGGAACACATTTTCCGTTCCGCGCGCCGCCGTACGCAGTCCCTCGAGCCGCGCATCGCAGACGGCCTGGTCTCGCTCCGCGCGCACCTTTGCAAGCCGCACGCGCTGGTCGCGGTCCACTTCCTCACCAATACGCAACGTGGGGATCTCCAGGTCCTCCTCGTCGGACACGAACTCGTTCACGCCGACAATCACGCGACGATGGTGCTCGATCTCCCACTGCTGGCGCGCCGCGGACTCGTGAATCTTCCGCTGGAACCATCCCTGCTCCAGCCCTTCCACCACGCCGCCCACCGTCTCGATCTCCGCGAACATCGCCTCCGCCTCGGCCTCCAACTGGTCGGTCAGGGCCTCCACGTAGTACGAGCCGCCGAGCGGATCCATGACGTTGGGAATGCCGGTTTCAAAGGCAAGCACCTGCTGCGTGCGAAGCGCCACCTGCACCGCATGCTCAGTGGGCAGCGCGAGCGTTTCGTCCATCGAGTTGGTGTGCAACGACTGCGTGCCACCGAGTACGGCGGCGAGCGCCTGATAGGCAACGCGCACGATGTTGTTCATCGGCTGCTGGGCCGTGAGCGTCACGCCGGCGGTCTGCGAGTGGAAGCGCATGAGCAGCGACTTCGTGCTCCGAGCGCCGTAGCGCTCCTTCATGTGCCGAGCCCAGATGCGGCGGGCAGCGCGAAGCTTGGCGATCTCCTCGAAGAAATCGTTGTGGATGTCCCAGAAGAAGGAAAGGCGCGGTGCAAAGTCGTCGACGTCGAGGCCGCGCGCGATGCCGCGCTCCACGTAGGTGAAGCCGTCGGCCAGCGTGAACGCGAGTTCCTGCGCGGCGGTCGCACCGGCTTCACGGATGTGGTAGCCGGAGATGGACACGGTGTTCCACTTCGGCGCGTGCCGCGCGCCCCACTCGAAGCAGTCAACAATGAGGCGCAGCGCAGGCTCGATGGGAAAGCACCACGCGTGCTGCGCCATGTATTCCTTCAGGATGTCGTTCTGGATGGTGCCCTGCAATTGCTCGCTGGACACGCCCTGCTTCTCCGCCGCGGCGATGTAGAAGGCCCACAGGATGATGGCCGGCCCGTTGATGGTCATCGACGTGGAGACTTTGTCCATGGGGATGCCCTCGAACAGGACCTCCATGTCGGCCAGGCTCGAGATGGCGACGCCGGTCTTGCCGACCTCACCTTCCGACCGCGGATGATCGGAGTCGTATCCCATCAGCGTGGGGAAGTCGAACGCGGTGGACAACCCGGTCTGTCCGTGCGCGAGCAGGAACTTGAACCGCTCGTTGGTGTCGCGCGCGCTGCCGAAGCCGGCGAACTGGCGCATGGTCCACAGCTTGCCGCGATAGCCCGTGGGATGGATGCCGCGGGTGTAGGGAAACACGCCGGGAACGCCGAGTTTCTCCGCCGCGCCGGCGTCCGCATCGAGCGGTGAATACAACGGTTCGACTTCGCTCCCCGAATTGGTGAAGGCAGTCTCGCGTTTTACACCCTTGTCGAATGCGCGCCGCCACGCCGCCACCTCTTCACGCAAGCGGGCCAGTTCGGCCTGCTGCTCGCTGATCGTTTCCGAGAGCTCGTGTATCGACGTCATGACTCCGTCCGCGTGAGAAGGTCCGCACTGCGTCCCAGCAGGTCGTCCGCGATGGCAAAGGGAGTGGCCGTCCCCGCCCCAAGCTCGGGCAGGCGACCCCCGAGCCACTGGTTGGTGGCGGCATCGGTCCACAGCCGCTGGCGTGCCTTTGCCCCCCCGACTTCCACCACCCGCTCGCGCAGCCGGATGCGACGCCGCGTGCGCAGTGTGCCGCTCTCCTCAAGATAACGGAAGTGGCGGTCGA
>JACMOE010000494.1 GCA_014378185.1 Gemmatimonadaceae bacterium
AGCGGCAGTGCATGGAGGCGGGCGGGAGAGGAGGGGGGGAAGGCATCCGGGCCGGCGTCTTTGCGCCCGGTGCCCACATGCTGGGTGCGCCTCACGGCTTGGTGAGCGTCACCCCGGACACGGATTGTGCGGCGAAGGCCTGCGTCACCGTCCGGGGCGGCGTGAAGGATAAAGTTCCTGCAATCGTCCCGCCGCTCAGCGTTCCGATAAACGAAAGTGAACCACGCTGAAAGCCGCCGCCGCCCGGGTTGGCTCCGAGTGTGGCGGAGAACGACACGTCCGGACTGTTGAAGCTGCCGCTCGTAATCGTGAAGTTGTCTCCCGTATACGGAAGCGCTGCCGAGCCCGTGAAGGGTGCGAGAGGTGGAACGCCGAGCGTGCCGATACCACTGAGCGACGTTCCGGTCTGCACGAGTTGACAGCTCATCGACGTTTGCGCACCGACCTTCGTCGACGACGCGAGTCATAGCGGATCGAGTATAGGACAGGCCGCGAGAAAGGCAATAGAAGGGACAGACACGAAGCGAGCGTGACACGAGGAGCTGAGTTGCCGTCGAACGCCGGCTAGTAGAAAATTGCCATCCGTCGGCCCAGGCCGTCGTGGTCGGGCGTCGCCGGCAGCGATGCATGTTGCCCAGTACCGATGCGCATGGCACTCCAGAGCGCCACCAGCGCGTCGAGCACGTCATCGGCATTCACGTCACGTTTCACGCGCTCGTGTTCAAGCCGCGCAGGCGCCTCACCGAAACGATCCGCCAGCATGCCGAGCCGTTCAGCGCGACCTGCCGCGCTCTTCTTGGCGAACGCCATTACCTGCCCGCCATTGAGGTGGGTGAAGCACACCTCGGGGTGCACTTCGTAGACATTCCCCTGATGGTCCGGAAATGTCGCGAGCGCGAGGTCGACCTCACGAACCTTGCCGGTGATCGCGAACGATTGAATCGACATTCCCTTGCCCTCGATACCGCGACGCATTGCCGAAGCGTCTCGATGGCACGCAGCATCGAGAACGGGCCGGAGTGGAGCTGGAATCACCGATGCACTCCGCTTGGGTGCGAGCATCCGGCGAGCCAACTCGTCGCATCGTCGGGCGCCCACTGCGTTGAGGCCAATGGGAATATCCACTGCAATGACACACTCTGGCGGAACCACCGAAAGGACATCAGCGAAGCGCGCGTATACCGTGCCGGTGATCAGCCCACTCATGTGCGCGCGCACGACGTACCAGCCCGCGGGACATCCATCAATACCAAGGAACAAGGAGCGCTCCATTGTTCAGGGGACGATCGTCGGATGGACGCCCGACGCTCGTGAGAACCAGCGACAGCATCGGCGCTATTTCACGACGGGCGGCTGCCACAGTTCAACTTTGTTTCCCTCCGGGTCGATGACCCAGCCAAACATCCCGTACTCGGAATCGTCCACCTTCTCGAGCACGTTGCAGCCCTCATCGCGCAACGCTTCGACGAGGGCGTGAAGGTCATCCACCCGGTAGTTCACCATGAATGATGCAGTACTGGGCGCGAACTGGTCGCTTTGCTCCGACGCAATGTTCCAGGCGGTCGTTCCGGCGACAGGCTTGCCTTCACCGTCGGTCCAATCGAATGCCGCGCCACCCCATGGTTGAACATCGATTCCGAGATACCGCTTGTACCAGGCCTGCAGGGCCGGAGCATCCTTGGCCTTGAAGAAGATGCCGCCGATGCCAGTGACTCGCTTCATGAGTTCTCCGAGAGCTGATGTGGATGGCTGCATCGAGCGCTGCATTCTCGCGTATCTCGGTCATCTTGTCCATCTCGGCCCTCCTGATCGAGATGACCATGGTCCCCGCTGCGCCATCACTGCTTCAGCGAAGGTACGCGAACCTTTCATTCCATTCGGCGACGTTGACTACGGTGTCGTGCACTCGACAGCAATCGGTCGAACGACGGATGGCTTGCGCAACGTCTCGACCTCGCGCCGCAAGGCGCGCACTTCGTCGAGTATCAACTGGGTCTGCGCCTCTCCCTCCTCCTTGATGTCCTCCGTGACCTGTGACTGCATCGCGTTGACCACCACTGCGATGAAAAGATTCAGCATCATAAACGTTGCAATGAGCAGGTAAGTGACGAAGAACATCCATGCGTACGGGGACTTCGCCATCACGGCACGAGCGATGTGCGACCAGTCCTCTGACATCACCTGGAACAGAGTGAAGAGCGACCCGCCGAGAGTTCCGAAGAACTCCGGCGCGACGTCGCCAAACAGTCTCGTGGCCATCACCGCCGAGACATACAGGACGAGGGCCATCAGCCCGGCGATCGACGTGATGCCGGGCACTGCCGTGAGAAGGGCGCTGACCACCTTGCGCATCGAGGGTGCCATCGACACGAGGCGCAGCGCGCGCAGCACGCGCAAAGCGCGCAGAACGCTGAACGTCCCGCTCGCGGGCAGGAGCGCGACCCCGACGATGAGCAGATCGAACACCCGCCACGGGTCGCGAACGAAGCGCTCGCGATAGACGAAGAGGCGCAGCAGCAGCTCGACCACGAACACGCCAAGAATGCTGTGGTCGATCGCGTACAGCGCGCTGCCGAAGCGGGCGACGACCGCCGGCGAGGTCTCCAGCCCCAGCGTGATGGCGTTGACGACAATCAGCGTGACGATGGCTTTCTCGAAGGCCACGCTTTCGATGAGTGTGCGACAGCGCTCGCGGTTGCTCGCCGCCCCGCTCATGGAGATGCCGTCGTGCCTGGAGCATCTGCCTTCGCCGAGAGTCCGACCGCATCTGCGCCATCCAGCGGTCGCCCACTTCGCCGCAACGACAGAATGATCGCGCCGCCGATCAGCCCCGCTACCACCGCCAGCGACACGGAGACCGGGATCTTGAACACGTCAACGAGCAGCATCTTGACGCCCACGAACACCAGCACCGCGGCCAGCCCATAGTTCAGATAGACGAAGCGGTGGACGATCCCCGCCAGCAGGAAGTACATGGAGCGCAGGCCGAGAATGGCAAATACATTGGCCGTGTAGACGAGAAAGGGTTCTTTCGTCACGGCAAAGATGGCCGGGATCGAGTCGATGGCGAACACCAGGTCCGTCACCTCGACGAGCAGCAGCACCAGAAACAGCGGCGTCGCCACCCACTTGCCTCCTTCCTTCACCCAGAAGCGCGGCCCGTGGTACCGGTCCGTGAGCGGCAGCAGGCGCCGCGCGAGTGCCAGCGCGGGGTTTGCCGAGGGATCGTACGCCTCGACGCGTCGCGCCATCTTGATCCCGGTGAGGACCAGGATGGCACCGAAGAGGTAGATCACCCAGTGAAACTGCTCGAGCATGTACGCGCCCACGGCAATGAACAGCCCGCGCATGACGAGCGCGCCGAGAATGCCCCAGAACAGCACACGATGCTGGTACTTCGCCGGAACGGCGAAGTACGAGAACAGCATCACGAACACGAAGATGTTGTCGACCGAGAGGGATTTCTCGATCAGGTAGCCAGCGAGAAACTGAAGCGCTGGCTCCGCTCCCCACATCGCGTAGATCCCGAAGTTGAACGCCAGCGCCAACGCGACCCACACCGCGCTCCAGATCCCGGCTTCGCGCACCGTGACCTCGTGCGCGTTCCGATGGAAGACGCCGAGGACAATGGCGAGCATGCCAAGGACGAAGGCGTTGAACGCCACCCAGGTCCAGATCGTGATCTCCACGTTGCGCTCCAGAAGTCAGTGAGGTGCCGTGCCGGCATGGCGTGCACGCCCGTGCCATCGCGATCAATGTCGCCTGGGCCGCCTCCATGCACAAAGTGAATGTTCTTGCGCTCTCCATAGACTTTGTTTATATGCATGATCTCTCCCTTGCTCCGGGACCGCTCATGGCGTGGCTCAACTATCACCACCTCCTCTATTTCTGGACTGTCGCGCGCGAGGGGAGCATCACGCGCGCAGCCGACGTGTTGCACCTCACCCAGCCAGGCATCAGCGCCCAGCTCCGCACGCTCGAACGCGCGCTGGGCGAGAAGCTCTTCGAGCGCCGCGGACGACACCTCGCGCTCACCGAAACCGGCCGCTTGGTTTTCCGCTATGCCGACGAGATCTTCAGCGTCGGCCGAGAGCTCCAGGAGACCCTCGCCGGACGGCCGACAGGACGTCCATCGCGCCTCGTGGTGGGGGTCGTCGATTCGATGCCGAAGCTCATGATCTACCGGCTACTCAAGCATGCCATGCAAGGCGCGGAGCCCGTCCGGCTGGTATTGCGCGAGGGCACGGTGGAGCGCCTGCTCGCTGACCTGGCAATCCACGCCGTGGACGTGGTCCTCAGCGACGCCCCCGTCCCGCCCACGGTGCGCATCAAGGCGTTCAGCCATCTTCTTGGCGAGTGCGGCGTGAGCATCTTCGGAACACCCACGCTCGTCGAAGCGCACAGGCGACGGTTTCCCCTCTCACTCGACGGCGCGCCCTTCCTCCTGCCGATGGAGGGCACCACGCTGCGCCGATCGCTGGACACCTGGTTCGCGGAGCTCGACATCCAGCCCAACGTGGTGGCCGACATCGAGGACAGCGCCGTGCTGAAGGTGTTCGGGCAGGCCGGAGTCGGACTCTTCGCCGCGCCTACAGCGGTGGAGCGTGAAGTGCGTCGGCAATACGACGTGCGCGTCGTGGGCCGGGTGGAGGAGATCCGCGAGCGATTCTATGCCATCTCCGCTGAGCGCCGGATCCGGCACCCTGCCGTCCTGGCGATCTCGCAATCCGCCCGCAGCGAGTTGTTCGCGTGAGGCATGTCCGCAGCGCAGCAGTGCTCCCTTCGTCGGCATGCCACCCCGGGCGG
>JACMOE010000495.1 GCA_014378185.1 Gemmatimonadaceae bacterium
GACGACAGCTTCGCTGAGGACGATGCCTGAACTACCCGACGTCACCATCTATATAGAAGCGATCGCGGCCCGAGTGGTTGGCCGCCCGCTTCTTGCGTACGCCATCCTCAGTCCGTTCATCCTGCGGACGGTGGACCCGTCGCTCGACGAGCTTGTGGGCCGAGCGGTGACCGCGGTCGAGCGGTTGGGGAAGCGGATCGTGATCGGGTTCGGCGGAGAGCTCTTCGTGGTCATTCACCTGATGATCGCCGGTCGGTTTCGCTGGATCGATGCGGGGGCGAGGAAAAGGGTGCCGGCGCGCATCGCGCTTGCCGAATTCGAGTTCACCACCGGCACCCTGGTACTGACTGAGGCGGGCACGAAGCGGCGGGCGTCGTTGCACGTCGTGCGGGGTCGCGCCGCGTTGGCGCAATTCGATCGCGGTGGCCTGGAGGTGCTGAACGCCACGCTCGCAGAATTCGCGGAGCGGTTGGCGCGAGAGAATCACACGCTGAAGCGGTCACTCACGGATCCTCGAGTGTTCAGCGGAATTGGCAATGCCTATTCCGACGAGCTGCTGCATCGTGCGCGGCTGTCACCGCTGAAGCTCACAAGCAGGTTGACGGACGAAGAGGTATCTCGGTTGTTCGAGGCCACGCGGGACACGCTGCACTGGTGGATAGCGCAGATGCGCGCGGAGTCGCGTGGCGGGTTTCCGGAGAAGGTGACGGCGTTCCGGCAGGGGATGGCCGTCCACGGGCGATACGGCCAGCCCTGCCCCGTTTGCAACACACCGGTGCAGCGCATTCGCTATCGCGACAACGAGACCAACTACTGTGCTCACTGCCAGACGGAAGGCCGTCTGCTGGCGGATCGGGCGCTGTCCCGCCTGTTGAAACAGGATTGGCCGAAGACGGTGGAGGAGCTGGAGGGCTAGGTTGCGAACGACTCGGGCTGGACATTGCGAAGGCTTCGCAGGAAATTGAGCGTCGCTGGTATTCAGGAGATCACGATGCGCCACCACTTGTCACGACGGAATTTTCTCGCCGCTGGCGCCACCACGGTGGTGGCGCTGCTGGTATCGAGTCGCGCCGTTCACGCAGCGCAGTCGTACTCGTCAGCGCCGGGTCCGCATCCCACCCCGCGTGTGGGCATCACTGGCGCAAAGGTGCTCGGCAGGGAACAGCTCGCG
Organism: Gemmatimonadaceae bacterium; assembly: GCA_014378185.1. GTDB lineage: Bacteria > Gemmatimonadota > Gemmatimonadetes > Gemmatimonadales > Gemmatimonadaceae > AG11. The sequence goes on from JACMOE010000495.1 coordinate 1,172, forward strand.
GGCAAGCTGAAGCTCGTGGGGCTGTTCGATTCCGTGCGCGCCATTCCCGAGGTGATCGATGGCATCCGGTGCAACTGCGGATGTTCACACTCCGATGGATTCTATTCGCTGTTGTCGTGCTATGAAGGGAAGGATGCGATGGCATTGGAGTGCGCCATCTGTCAGGGACAAGGGCGGCTCGCGGTGCGTTTGCACAAGGCCGGCAAGTCGCTCGATGAGATTCGCGCCGCGGTGGACGCGAAATTCGGTTGAGGGCGTCAGGGGGCACGGCGAACCAATGAAAACGAATGATACGGAGGCAACGGACGTGAACGGATCATGCAGCGGTGATTCCATGAAGCACAAGTCTGCGCCGTTGGCATTGGTCGCCGCGGCGTTTCTGTCGATTTCACTGCCCGCCGACGCGCAGGTACGCGCGAGCGAAGTGGGCTCGATGTCACAGGTGATCGACGGCACGAAGATCACCATGCAGTACTCCAGGCCACGCGTGCGGGGCCGCGATCCCCTGTTTGGCAGCATGGCGGTGCACTGGGGCGAGGTGTGGACACCAGGGGCCAACTGGGCCACCACGCTCGACGCGGACAAGGCGATCACGCTAGACGGTCACGCAGTGCCGAAGGGCAAGTATTCCGTGTGGTTCGTGGTGCGGCAGTCCGGTGACTGGACGATGGTGCTGGACCCGAAGTGGAAGCTGTTCCACACGGCTCCGCCGGATTCCAACGCCACACAGATTCGTGTTGCGGTGCACCCGCGTGAGGCACCGTTCGCGGATGTGCTCACCTGGTCGATGCCTGCGCTCCGCGCTGACGGCGGCACGCTGGCGATGAACTGGAGCAAGACCGTGGTCGCGGTGAACCTCGGCGTCGCTCCCTCCCTCGCCACCACGATGCCCGAGAATGACGCGCGGCCATACCTGGGGCGCTACGAGTACTCGGATGTGGACTCGACCGGCAAGGTGACGAAGACGTACTCGATGATCGTGGATTACGAGAACGGTACGCTCAAGGGACAGTGGGAGCCCATCGACGGCTACTTCAAGCACTTCGCGCTGGTACGCGTGGCACCCGACTGGTTCGTGCCCGGCGTGTACGACAAGGAGGGGGTGCTCTACGAAGTGCTTCGCCCGGACATCACCATCGAGTTCACGCGCGTGAATGGCCGCCCGGCGACGTTTGAATGGCGGGACGAGGACGACAAGGTGTTCGCCAGGGGTAGGCGGAAGCCATAGTGTCGTGACTACTGGCGGTGAATGCCATCGCCGCGCGCAAAGAAGCCGGGCAGCGACACGGGAATCGTTCCAGAAATGGGCGCGCGGCCGAGCGCAGCTCGTGCACCAGCGTGCTCGAGAACGTCGGCCACGCCATAGGTCACGAGGTACGTGCCGACGTGCGGGAACTGCTGCAGCAGGTACGGATTTCCAAGCGAGACGACCACCACCCGCTCCCTGCCCGCAAGCGAATCGATCCACGCCGCGATGTGCTGTGGAATCACGAACCGTCCCTCGCCCTCCACACGCCGCACGTACGTCGCAACGATGACGCGCGCCGCACCATGCGATGCAGCACCAATAGAATCGAGCACGACAGGAGACACTGACGGTCCAATCCTGAACTGGCGCACCCCGGGCGCGGCCTGGCGCACCTCGGCCGCGAAAGCCTTGCCGGCGCGCAGCTCCGTTTCAGGCATGTACTGTACGAGCACCGTGTGTCCGGCGCGTGCAGCGCCGATCAGTCCTTCCTTGTCGCGCAACAGGGTCACCGCGCGCGCGGCGATGCCAGCCGCCATCGCGCGATGCTCCGGCGCGCCGACGACGTCGCGCAGCGTGTCCAGCGGGACGATGGGCCGGAAGGCCACACCGCTGCGCGCCTTGAGCTCCAGCACGCGACGCACCGCGGTGTCGATGCGAGCGCGCGTGATGGCGCCGCGCTCGACGGCGTCAACGAGCGCAGCCACCGCCTTCGCGGGATCCGTGGGCTTGAGCAGCACGTCGGCGCCGGACTGCACGGCGAGCACCGAGCTCTCCGCAGTGCTGTAGCCCTTGCCGATTCCGCCCATCGTCATCGCGTCGGTGATGGCAAGCCCGGTAAAGTGCAACTTGTCGCGCAACAGCCCGGTGATGATGCGCGGGGCAAGCGTGGCGGGCGTCGTGCTGTCGCCCTGGACGGCTGGCAACGCGATGTGCGCCGTCATCACCATCCCCGCACCCGCGTCGATGGCCGTCGCGAAAGGTACGAGCTCCACGGTGTCGAGTCGCGCCGCCGACGCGCCCACGATGGGGAGTCGCGCATGGGAATCGACGTCGGTGTCGCCGTGCCCGGGAAAGTGCTTCAGCGTGGCCACCACCCCCGCGCTCTGCGAACCCCGCACGAACGCCGCGGAGAGCCGCGCCACACGCTGCGGGTCCTCACCAAAGGAACGCGTGTTGATCACCGGGTTGGCGGGATTGTTGTTGACGTCCGCCACCGGCGCAAAGTTCATCAGGATGCCGACGGCCTTCGCCTCCATGGCAATGGCGCGCCCCACATCGTACGCATCGCTGTCGCGACCCGTCGCGGCGATGGCCATCGCATTGGGAAACACCGTGGCACCTCCGGCGTCGATCATGTAGTGCGTGAACACGCCGCCCTCCAGGCGCCCGAGGTTCGGCTCGAGATCGGCACCCACCAGCAGCGGCACCTTCGCCGCACGCTGCATGGCGTTGATCTTCTCCGCCACCTCGATTGGCGAGCCGAGCGACATGGTCACGCCCCCGATATGATCGTCGCGAATCCAGCGCAACACCTCGGCAAAGCTGGAATCGCGCGTATTGGTGTAGTCGCCGAGTACCCAGACGTTGATCATCTGGCCGATGCGTTCGCGGAGCGAGAGTGAAGCGAGCGTCCATTCCACCCACTGGTGCTGCGCCGCGGTGAGCGGCGTGCGAGGGTCGAGGTTGGCTGGCCCGGCGGGGTGCACATCACGTCGCGTCGCCACCAGCGGTCCCGGCTCCACCGCCGTGGGCTGCAGCGTGATCTCCACCAGCAACGGCCGGTGGTCCGATACGCGCGTGTTGACCACTCGCGCAGTGGAACAGTGCACCGCGCCGGTGAGGAACAGATAGTCGATGCGCTTGACCGGATTGTCGTCGGGATATGTGAATCCATCGCCTCCGCTGCATTCCATCCAGCTGTCGCGCAGGCCACCGGCGCGAACGGCCAACTGGACCGCGCTTTCAGGAGTGGAGTTGAAGTCGCCACCGGCGATCACCATGCCGACCTCCCGGCGGGCCTGCGTGACGAGGCTGACGATCGAGTCGGCTTCCTGGCGTCGCCAGCGATCGGCGCCGGATGGATCGAGATGCGTATTGATGATGGCCAGGTTGCCCCTGGGGCTTGCGACGACGACGCGCAGCGCGCCGCGCGGCTCGGCGGACCCTCCCGCGCGCACCTGCGGCGGATCCACCGGCAGGTGCACCAGCGTCTCGGCGATAATGGGCCAGCGCGAGAGAATCGCGACACCGTACTTGCCGCCGTCGTAGTCGAGGGCGCTGCCGAACGCGGCGTGCAATCCTGTCTGGGCGGCAAGGAGCGCGGCCTGATCTTCGTGATTGGAGCGGTTGGTACCCTTGTCCACCTCCTGGAGGAGCACGACGTCGGCCCTGGTGCTCCGCACCAGCTCAGCCACGCGCGCCAGGTTGCCGACCCCTGGTGCGTCCTTGCCCGCATGGATGTTGTAGACGAGCACGCGCGCGTCGGGCGCCGGCGCCTCGGCGGGCTGCGGGTGGCTGCACGAAATGGCCAGCAGCGAAGTCACGAGGGCAAGGCGGGGATGGCGGCGCGAGGTGGGCATGGAGAGGGAAATATCCAGTGGCCTGCTTCCGCGCCACCCGCCTGCTGCTGGCTCGAAGCGCGTTGACCGCATAACATCGGGCAAGACGGGCTTTTCAGCGCGCCCCGGATAGCACACCGGGACCCGAACGTGCACTTCAGGGATAGATATGGCTATGGCTACCGTCCGTCGCACTCGACCCGCGCGCGCAGGCAGTATTGCTGTCCGCCTGGTGCTGTACCTGTTCGCCGCATGGGGCACTCTTGGCGCGATCGTCGCCGGACTGTTTCCCGGCGCGCTTGGTGCGCTCGTCATGCTCGCCTTGTACACGACGCTGCCGCTCATCGCGTTCGTCCGGTGGCGCGGCTGGCCTTTTTATCCCGGCAAGGCCTTTCGCCTGCTGGTGGTGCGACCGTTCTGGTACGCACAGCTCATGTTGCCGCTCGTGTCCGCGGCGGGATTGCTCGGCCTGCTCGGCGGCGCGCCGTTCGGTCATGCGCTCGTCGTCGGACGCATCGCCGCCCTGATCGTGCTTTCGGCGGTCGCCGCACTGCTCGGCGCCGGGTATCTCGGGTCGGGACGACTCGTGGTGCGACACGTGGACGTGGAGGTGCCGGGGCTTGCCACTGCGTTCGACGGGCTTCGCATCGCACAGTTGTCCGACCTGCACATTGGCCCGCATACCTCGCGACGATTTCTCGGCCGCATCGTGAAGGCGACGGGCAGCCTTTTGCCCGACCTCATCGCGGTAACGGGCGACCTGATCGACGATCGCGCCGAGGACGTGGCGTCGTACGCGCGGGCGCTGGGGTCGCTCTCGGCGCCCCTTGGCGTCTACATGATTCCCGGCAATCACGACGTGTACGCGGGGTGGGAAGAAGTGGAGCGGGCACTGCGTGCGGCCAACCTTGGCACCGTGCTCGTGAACGAGGCGCGAGTGATTCGTCGCGGCGATGCGTCGATCGCGCTGGTGGGCACTGGTGATCCGGCGGGTGGACCGCACGGTTCGTCGCGGCATGCGCCCGACGTGGAGCGCGCGCTGTCACGCGTGCCTGAGGGCGCGACCGTGATTGCGTTCGCGCACAATCCGTCGCTCTGGCCATCGCTTGCCGCGCGTGGGGTGGCGCTCACGCTCAGCGGGCACACGCACTGGGGGCAGTTTGCGTTTCCGAGGCTTGGCTGGAGCCTTGCGTCGCCGTTCCTGGAGTATGCGATGGGCGCGCACACCGAGCAGGATGCGACGTTGTACATCAGCCCGGGCACGGGGTATTGGGGCATTCCATTCCGGCTCGGCGCCAGCCCGGAGGTCACGCTGGTGACGCTGCGGTCGGCGCTCGTGGCAGTAGCCACGGTGCATCGCGCGCGCGTGGCCTGAGCGGCGGGGGGAGGGGTTGCGCGGACTGCTCGACGAAGATGCACCTTTCGTTATCCTGCTGATGTTCCCTCCTGCTCCGCTCATCCCCGCCGTCCTGTTGTTCTCCCTCCCTGTCGCCCCCAATTCCGCATGACACACGCCGCTGTGCTCATGACGGCGCCGTACGCGCCGCTCGTGATCGAGGAAATGCCGACCCCGACCCTCGAGCCGGGCGCCGCGCTGCTGCGCACGCTGTACTCCGAGGTATGCGGCACCGACGTGCACCTGCATCATGGCAAGCTGGCCGTGCCCTTTCCCATCATTCCGGGCCACGTGTCGGTGGGCATCGTGGAGGCCACGGGTGGCAACCTGCGCGACATTTACGGCGACGCGATTCGCGAGGGCGATACCGTCACCTTTCTCGATGTCCACGAGACCTGCAACAACTGCTACCAGTGCCTCGTGGCGCACCAGCCGACACGGTGTGCCTCGCGCAAGGTGTACGGCATCACCTACGGTGCGCGAGAGGGCCTGCTGGGCGGATGGGCTGAGGCCATCTGGATGAAGCCCGGCGTCAAGCTCATCAAGCTGCCCGCCGCGCTTTCGCCTGAGACGTTCATCGGCGGCGGATGCGGGCTCGTGACCGCATTGCACGCTGTGGACATGGCGGAGCTGAAGCTGGGCGAGTCGGTGGCGGTGCTCGGCGTGGGGCCGGTGGGCCAGTCCGTCATTGCGTTCGCATCGCTGTCGGGCGCGGGCGAGGTGGTGGCAATCGGTGCGCCGGACGACCGGCTCGCGTTCGCCACGCGCATGGGCGCTACATCTGTGCTCTCGCTCGACGTACCTGCGGCTGATCGGCTGGAGCAGGTACGTCGTGCGACCGGCGGCCGCGGGGTGGATGTCGTCATCGAGGCCAGCGGTGCGCCAGATGCCATTCCGCAGGGCCTCGACATGGTCCGCGACGGCGGCCGGATGATCGTGTGCGGGCACTACACGGACAACGGCGCGGTCGAGATTCATCCGCACTGGCAGCTGAATCGCAAGCACGTGGAATTGAAGGGCTGCTGGGGGGTGCGGTACGATCACTTTCACCGCGCAGTGGAACTGACGGCGCGATTCGGCGCGGACAAGCCGTGGAGCGAGATGGTGAGTGGCCGCTACACACTGGAGCACGCGGGCGATGCGCTGGAGGCGGTGGCATCGCGGCGCGCGATCAAGGCGCTCATCACACCCAACCCCACTCTGCTGGCGTAGATTGCGGCATGCTCTACGTGGACAACTCCGGCGTCACCGACGCCCATCTCAACCTCGCGCTCGAAGAGCACGTCCTCCGCAACCGGATGGGCGACGACGACCTCCTTCTGTTCTACGTCAACGCCCCCGCCATCATCATCGGGCGCAACCAGAACACGGTGGAGGAAATCAACTCCGACGTCGTGGCCGAGCGTGGCATTCGCGTCGTGCGTCGGGTGTCCGGCGGCGGCGCCGTATATCACGACCTGGGCAACCTGAACTTCAGCTTCATGACGCGCGACGTGCACGGGCGCTTCAACCGCTACGACCAGTTCAACGGGCCGGTGGTGGAGGTGCTGCGCGAGCTCGGCGTGCCAGCGGAGATCGGCGGGCGTAACGATATCCTCGCTGGCGGGCGCAAGATTTCCGGCAACGCGCAGTTCGCCACGCCGGACCGCATGCTGAGCCACGGTACGCTGCTGCTCGACTCCAACCTCGACGACGTCACGGCTGCACTGCGTCCCAAGCCGGGCAAGGTGGAATCGAAAGGGGTGAAGTCGATCCGGAGCCGCGTTGCGAACATCAGCGAATTTCTTTCGTCGCCAATCACGGTGGACGAACTGCGCCTGCGCATCCTCGAGAAGATCTTCGGCACGCGTGACCCGGCGCGGATTCCCACGCTCGCGCTGGACGAGAGTGACCGGGGCGCCATTCGCGAGCTGTGGGGCCGGAAGTACGGAATGGCGGCGTGGAACTACGGCGAGAATCCCTCGAGCAACGTGCAGCGTGCCAACCGATTTGCCGGCGGGGAGATCGATGTCCGCCTCGACGTGAAGGACGGCCGCATCGCGAGCATCCGCATCTTTGGCGACTTCATGGGTCGCCGCGGCGTGGAGGAACTGGAAGCGAGGCTGGCCGGTGTGCTCTACGAGCGCGACGCCGTGTTCCAGGCACTCGCCGACCTCGATGTCGGCGAGTTCTTCAGCGGCATCACCGCCGACGAAGTGATGAGCGTGCTCGCGCCCTGAACGCCGCGACTATTCGCCCTCCGGAAAGTCGGCGCCCACCGTGGTCTCCTGCCACGCGTCAAAGTCGCGCTTCATCAGGTCCAGCTTGTAATGCGCGCCCTTGAGCGCAGCCTTGCCGAGCAGCAGGTGCAGGGGCGGTTGATCGGACTCCACTGCCTTGATGATGGCCTCCGCCGCGCGCACCGGATCGCCGGGCTGCTTGCCGCTATGGTCTCGAATGTTGCGGCGGTTGGCGCCCGCGGTGTCTGCATAGTCCGCGATCTCGTTCGGCGCCTCGTTGGCCGAACGGCCGGCCCAATCGGTGCGAAAGCCGCTCGGCTCCACGATGGTGACCTTGATGCCGAGCGGCTCGACTTCCATGGCCAGCGATTCGGAGAGCCCGACGACGGCGAACTTCGTCGCATTGTAGAAGCCCACCGCGGGGAAGGCGCGGATACCGCCGATGGACGAGATGATGACGATGTGTCCGCGGCGCCGAGAGCGCATGCCGGGCAGCACGGCCTGCGTCATGTGCGCCAGGCCGAACACGTTGACCTCGAACATACGCCTGACCTCCGCGTCGTCGCTCTCCTCGATGGCGCCGAAGGAGCCGGTGCCGGCGTTGTTCACCAGGACATCGATGCGGCCCATGGTCAGTAGCGCGACATGAACGGCGGCGCGCACCTCATCCCCATCCGTGACGTCGAGCGCCAGGGTGAGCGCGCGATTGCCGTACGGCTCGGCGAGCTCGCGCACCGTCTCCGGATTGCGCGCCGTGACCACGGCGCGGTAGCCGCGGGCCAGCACGGCACTCGCGAGCTCCCGGCCAAAGCCGGTGGAGCAACCGGTGATGAACCACACGGGTGCATCGGGATCCTTCCGCCTGGCGTCCTGCGCTTGCTCCGACATGGATCTGTCCTCGTTGTGGTGAATGCGAAGGGACGGCTCGCTCGCTGGCGCTCGCTTGACGGGGGACGGCCAACGATATGGAGACGCCCACGCAAGAGCAGGTCCCCATCCATTATCAATCGCGCATTTGAAGGAGCGCCACTTGACGCGCGTCGCGCAAATGATATACTGGAATTCATGCAACGCTCTGCGGCCCTCCTCCTTACCAACGCTCTCGGCATTATCAGCCGGGAGCTTTTGTGCCTGGGAGGGCCTACCGAGTAACGCGGCGCTTGCGTCGCGAACGGCCCCTCCTGCGCATCGTGCGGGAGGGGCCGTTCTGCATTTGGGGGCCTGATCTCGCGCGGCAAGGGGACTTTCACGAGCGAGCACGCGCGGCTCGGTGAAGCTGTTGTTCACCTTCACCGCTGGCGTACCTCCATGTCTTCATTCCAGTTCGATCGCCCGTCCACGCAGTCCAGTTCCCCGTCCTCGACGCGCGCGCAGCGTGCGCCCGTCCCCGTTGCCGACGCGCCCACACCGGCGCATCAGCTGCCCTCTGCCCAAGCCGACGGCGAGCCGTGATCGGTTTGCCGGTGACGGCGGTCTGTGCAGCTGCGCCCCCCCACGTCCAGATCTTCGACACCACGCTGCGCGACGGCGAGCAATCCCCGGGCTGCACGATGTCGGTGGTGGAGAAGCTCGAGGTGGCGCGGCAGCTCGCGGTGCTCGGCGTCGATGTCATCGAAGCGGGGTTTCCCGCCGCGTCACCGGGCGACGCCAGCGCCGTGCGCGCGATTGCCGAGGAGATCGGCGAGACGTCGGGCCCGGTGATTTGTGGGCTCGCGCGCGCCACTGATGCGGATGTGGCGACGTGCATCGCTGCCATCGCGCCTGCGACCCGCTCGCGCGTACACGTCTTCCTGGCCACGTCCAGCATACACATCGCGCACAAGCTTCGCTGTACACCCGCGGAGCTCATCGAGCGAGCGCGGTCAGCCGTGGCGCATGCGCGGAGCGTGGTGTCCGACGTGGAGTTCTCCCCTGAGGACGCCACCCGCAGCGACCCGGAGTTCCTGCTCGACGTGCTGGCCGCCGTGATCGAGTCGGGCGCCACGACTCTCAACATCCCGGATACGGTGGGCTACGCGACGCCAGGCGAGTACGAGGCGCTCATCGCACGTGTGTGTGCGCTCGCGGCGCGAACGCCGGGGGTCGTCGTCTCCACGCACTGCCACGATGACCTCGGGCTCGCTGTGGCGAATTCGCTGGCAGGTGTGCAGGCTGGCGCGCGACAGGTCGAGTGCACCATCAACGGCATCGGCGAGCGCGCCGGCAATGCGTCGCTCGAGGAAGTGGTGATGGCGCTGCACACGCGCACGGACCACTTCGGCATCGCAACCCGCATCGACACGCGCGAGCTCATGCGCACGTCGCGCGTGGTCTCGGCGTGCACGGGAGCATACGTGGCGCCCAACAAGGCAATCGTTGGCGCCAACGCATTTGCGCACGAGGCGGGCATTCATCAGGACGGCATGCTGAAGCACGCCTCGACATACGAGATCATGTCGCCAGAAGCCGTGGGCGCCGACGGCAGCACACTCGTGCTCGGCAAGCATTCAGGCCGACACGCGCTGCGGAAACGGCTGTCCGCGATGGGCTACGACCTGTCGGAAGAGCGGTTTCTCGAGGCCTTCGCCCGCTTCAAGACCCTGGCGGATCGCAAGAAAGTCGTGAACGAGCGTGACCTGGCGGTGCTGGCTACCGGCGCGCACGAACACGCGCCGTCTGGCTGGATCCTGCAACAGCTCCAAGTCACCTGTGGCACGCACCTCATTCCCACCGCCACTGTGCAGCTATGCGATCCGGACGGCGCAACGCGCGTGGCATCCTGCACCGGCAACGGCCCGGTGGACGCAAGCTGCCGCGCCATCGATGCCGTGGTGGGCGACATTGGCGAGCTACAGGGCTTCAGCGTTCGAAACGTATCCGAAGGGCTGGAGGCACTCGGCGAGGTGACCGTGCGCGTGAAGGATTTCCATTCAGCGCGAGTGTTCGTCGGTCACGGTGCGCATACCGACGTGGTGACCGCGTCTGCAGAGGCGTACGTCGATGCGGTGAACAGCCTGCTGTATACCCGCGACTCGCACCGCTCACCAGCGAAGCTCACCGCCGAGGGCGCGGGTCAGCCGCTGCACTCGGCGCGGCAGGCCGTGGAGATGTCATGACGAACATCACTCCGCGAACCCTGTTCGAGAAGTTGTGGGACGCTCACATCGTGCGCGCTGAAAGTGCAGCGACGCCGGCCGTGCTGTATGCGGACCTGCATCTGGTGCACGAGGTCACGTCGGCGCAGGCGTTCACCGAGCTGCGGGAGCGCGGCCTTCGCGTACGGGCACCCTATCGCACGATTGCGACGATGGACCACTCCACCCCCACCACCTTCGGTGGATTTGCCGCCCTGCCCGTGCGCGACGCGGGTACCGGCGCGCGGTTCGCGCAGGTGGAGCAGCTCGCGCGGAACTGCGAGGAGTTCGGCGTACCGTTGCTGGCCCTGGGTGACGACCGACGGGGCATCGTGCATGTGATCGGACCCGAGCTGGGCCTCACGCAGCCTGGCATGACGGTGGTCTGCGGCGACAGCCACACGAGTACGCACGGTGCGTTCGGGGCACTGGCATTCGGCATCGGCACGAGCCAGGTGGCGCACGTGCTGGCGACACAGTGTTTGCTCCAGACGAAGCCGAAGACACTGGAAGTGCGCATTGACGGTCAGCTCTCGCGCGGAGTGAGCGCCAAGGACGTGATCCTCGCGGTGTGCGCCAGGCTGGGCGTGGGCGGCGCCACCGGCCACGTGATCGAATACACCGGCGAGGTGATCCGCGCGCTGTCGATGGAGGAGCGCATGACCGTGTGCAACATGTCCATCGAGGCGGGCGCGCGGGCCGGCATGATCGCGCCGGATGACACGACGTTCGAGTACCTGGAAGGCCGACCGCATGCAGCGCGTGGCCAGGCGTGGGATGCCGCTGTCGCCACGTGGCGCACTCTCACCATCGATGACGGCGCACACTTCGATCGCACAGTGGTGATCGGCGGCAACACGCTGGCGCCGATGATCACGTACGGCACCAATCCCGGCATGGGCATGTCCATCACGGATGCCGTGCCGAATCCCGACCGGCTGGACGATCGCAGCGAGCGCGAGAATGCGGAGAGAGCACTTCGATACATGGGGCTCGTTGCCGGACAGCCGCTCGCCGGCACGCCGGTGGACGTTGTGTTCTTCGGCAGTTGCACCAATGCGCGGATCTCCGACCTGCGCGACGCCGCGAGTGTGCTGCGAGGCCGTCATGTGGCGGCGGGAGTTCGCGCGCTCGTGGTGCCCGGGTCGCAGCAGGTGAAGCGGCAGGCGGAGCTCGAAGGCCTCGATCGCATCTTCATCGAGGCGGGTGCCGAGTGGCGCGAGTCGGGCTGTTCGATGTGCATTGCGATGAATGGTGACCAGCTTCGTCCTGGCCAGCTCGCGGTGTCCACGAGCAATCGCAACTTCGAGGGACGGCAGGGCACCGGCGGGCGGACATTGCTGGCCAGCCCGCTCAGCGCGGCTGCGGCGGCGGTGACGGGCTACATCACCGACCCACGGACACTGATGGAGGCCACTTCATGAGCCACGAGCAGTGGACGTTCACGAGTTCATACGTGGTGATGCCGCGAGAGAACGTGGACACCGACCAGATCATTCCCGCGCGATTTCTCACCACCACCGATCGTGCAGGGCTCGGGCCGCATGCCTTCAGCGACTGGCGGTATCGTGCCGACGGGTCGCCCAACCCCGACTTCGTACTCAATCAGGATGCGGCGCGCGGCGCGCAGGTACTCGTGGCGGGACGCAACTTCGGATGCGGGTCGTCGCGCGAGCATGCTGTATGGGCGCTGGCCGGCGCGGGTTTCCGCGCAGTGGTGAGCACCGAGTTCGCCGACATCTTTCGCGGCAATGCACTTGGCAACGGTCTGCTGCCCATTGTGGTGGGCCCGATTACTCTCGCAAAGCTGATGGCCGGCCAGGCACCCTCCGCGCGGGTGACGGTGAACCTGGAGACGCGCACCTTCACACTTCCCGATGGAGAGGCGGTGCCCTTCGTCGTACCGCCTTTCTCGCGCTACTGCCTGCAGCACGACACGAACGAGATGTCGTTCCTGCTCGATGCCGACGGCGACATAAGCGCGTATGAGGCGATACACCCCGTCACTATCGACACGATGGTACTGGAGACGACGGC
>JACMOE010000496.1 GCA_014378185.1 Gemmatimonadaceae bacterium
AGTGACGAGCACGCCGTGCGCACCCGCATCGGCAGCGCGTCGCAGTGCGTCATCGCCACCGCGCAACAGCGGATTCAGATAGCTGAAGAGCACGACGGGCACGGAAAGTCGCGCATCGGAAATGATCCGCAGCACGTCATCGAACCGCACGCCCAGGTCGAGCGCACGCTGCGAGCTGGCCTGGATGACGGCGCCGTCCGCCAGGGGATCGGAGAACGGCACGCCCACCTCGATGACGTCGGCTCCGACGGACTCGAGCCCCTGCAACAGCGCCACACTGCGGACCGGATCGGGGTGACCCGCCGTGACGTACGGCACGAACGCCTTCCGGGAACTCTCCTTGAGCGCTGCGAATCGCCGGGCAATCGGGTCAGATGAAGTAATCGCTGACTCTGATACCATACCGCTCGGGGTTCTCCGTCTTGATGATCGTGCGCAGGAACACGCCCGTGGCGGTCTGCTCGGACAGGTCATACAACGTACCGGGATGGAGCAGGTTTCCGTACTCGTCGCTGATGATCCGGACAATCGGCCGCGACAGCATTTCCGGACTGGCGTTCGCCGCGTGGACGATGCCGAGCTCGAAGGTGTCGAAGATGACCAGTGTGCCCACCGGATAAATGCCGGTGAGGTTGATGAATGCCTTGACCACCACGGGATCCATGCCGCGACGCGGGTTGTCGCGCATTTCCATCATCACCTGCGCGGGCGTGAGCGGCACCGTCTGGTACGACCGGCGCGACGTGGCCGCATCGAATCCGTCCGCCACCGCGACGATCTTGCTGAACATGCTCAGCGAGCGGTCCCGAATGGGGCGCGGATAACCCGTGAGATCGATCTTCATGTGGTGCTCGTGCGCCACGATCATCGCGCGGTAGGGCAGCTCCTGTTGCCCGCGCAGCTGGAACAGCGCGAGCGCGCCCAGCCACGGGTGCGCGGCAATGAGGCGCCATTCGTCATCCGTGAGGCCGCCGGGTTTGTTGAGCACCTCGGACGGCACGCGAGACTTGCCGATGTCGTGAAACAGCGCCGCCATCCCCAGGTCGTACAGCTGGATCTTGCCCAGGCCCAACCGCTTGCCCAGCGCCACCGAAAAAATGCAGACGTTCACGCTGTGCGTGAAGGTGTACTCGTCGTAATCGCGAATGGTCGTGAGTCCGATGAGCGACGCTTCCTCGTTCAGGATCTGGTCGACGATGCCCTGCACGATGCGTTTGATCTTCTTGATGTTCGGGCTGCGGCCGAGCCGCACCGACGTCATGAGGTCCTTCGTGACCGCGACCGACTGGGCGTACGTCTTCTTCGCCACCTCCTTCGACTTCTCGCGATCCTCGGGATCGACCGACTGCACCATGGGCTCGCCGATCTCGAATACCCCGAGCTCCTGGTGGGTGAGCTTGGCGCGCAGCTCTCCGAAGCGCGTGGCCGGTGGATCCGCGGACGGCACGTTGAGGAAGGCCAGAAAGCGCTGCCACTCCTTCAGGGTGGGCGTGCGCTGAAGGTGCAGGCTGCCGATGCCGAGCGCGCGAAACACGGACAGCAGGTGGCTGAAGCTCGCGTAGTTGTCCAGGTCCAACCGGAGCCGCACGGCGTTGATGAACACGAACTCGCCGGACACGCGCATCTCGAGCTCGTGCTCGTGATCCAGCAGCTCCTGCGTGAGCGTGGTGAGTTCCTCCGCCGCGTTCTGCACGGCCGCGTTCTCCAGCGGATACAGCCGGATGGCGCGCAGCGCCGCATAGAACGCCAGGATCAGCCCCTTGCCCGCGCGCCGGATGAAGGCGTCGCCGCCGGCCTCGACGAAGGCGCTGCCATGTGGAGTGGGTCGAGCGCCGGCGGTGGCCGGCTGCACGTATGCCCCCGATCCGCGCAGGTTCGGACCGGTCATGTGCTTCCTCCACCCCGTAGCGCGCGACTCA
>JACMOE010000497.1 GCA_014378185.1 Gemmatimonadaceae bacterium
GAACACGCAGGGTCGCGGCAACGCGGAGTATCAGGACGTCCTCGCCGGCGCCAAGTATCTCCAGGGTCGCGCCGACGTGGACCCCACGCGCGTGGGCATCTGGGGGCTGTCGTACGGCGGCTTGCTCACGGCCGAGGCATTGGCGCGGAACTCGGACGTGTTCGTCGCGGGAGTGGACCTGGCGGGGGTGCACATCTATGGCAGCGCGGCTGATACGACGAGCCTCGCCTTCCGTTCGTCGGCCGTGGGCCACATCGATACGTGGCGGACACCCGTGTTCCTCCAGCAGGGCGACGACGATCGCAACGTGGACTTCTCGCAGATGGTCGGCCTGGTGGATCTGCTGCGCGCGCATGGCGTGTACTACGACCTCACCGTGACGCCGGACGATGTGCACGAATCGCTGCTGCACAGCCGGTGGATGGACATCTTTGGCCGAAGCAGCGACTTCCTGCATCGCTTCGTGTGGGACAAGCAACCGGCGCCGGTGTCCACGAACAACGGCAAGTAAGCCGTCTATTCCAGCGCGTCGGTGCCGATCACCGTCCAGTCGTCAGCGGCACGTCCCTTCGCGACCCACGCATCCATGGCGGCAGCGATACCCGGCAGCGCTTCCAGCGTGACATGGCCCGCCTCAGCGGCCTGTGTCATGAGGCGCACATCCTTGCGCGCCATGGCCAGGTTCCACGACGGATTGGCGTAATCAGCGGCGCGTATGCGTGCGAGTCGCGCGGGAATCATCGTCCCCGGATTGAAGAACTCGAACAGGTTGGCCACTTCGTCCTGTGGCACGCCCATCGCCTTGGCGAGGGCGAGGGTGTCGATCAGGCCGGCGCCCATGACCACGAGGAAGTGATTGCCGAGCAACTTGATGGCGGCGGCGCGGGCCGGATCGGAGCCGACGTACACCAGCTTGCCCGTCATGGCCGAGAGGTGCGGCTGGAGTGCGTCGAAACGCGCGCGGTCGCCGGAGGCCATCATCACCCCCGTGGCGGCAAGCGCATTGGGCGGCCCCATGAACACCGGTGCGTGCATGAACGTGACGTGCCGTGCATCCCACCGCTTCACGCGTTCACCGGTGAGCGCTGGCGACGTGGTAGTATGGTCGACGACCATGACTCCCTTGGCAAAACCGGGACTCGCGCGCTCGAGCACGTCGTCGACCGCGCCATCTTCCGATAGCGTGAGGTGCACATGGGAGGCGCTGCGCACCGCGTCAGCGGGGTTGTCGAATGGAATCGCGCCGTATTGCACCAACTCTCGCGCCTTGTCCGCCGAGCGATTCCATACATGCACTGTTTCGCCGCGGTCGATGAGCGCGCGAACGAAGCTGGAGCCCAGCAGGCCCGTACCCAGAAAGGAGATCATGCCGGGAATCTATGCTCGGCTCGACACTGCGTGCACGGGGTGGCCCAGCCGATTGCCGACCTCACGACCGCCCGACAGATTCAGCACGTCGGCCTGACGTCTCCTTCATACCACCACACCGTGCATCGCTCCCTCTTCTC
>JACMOE010000498.1 GCA_014378185.1 Gemmatimonadaceae bacterium
ACGCCGACCACCAGTCCGAGTCTGCACCTCACCATCAACGGCGCGTACAACACGCTGAACAACAAGGTGCTGGATCTCCATGGCACGGCGCCGTTCGCGATCAGCGGATATGGTGCGAGCACCGTGCAGGGCATCGTGGAGGAAGGCTATCCGGTCGGATATCTCCGTGGGGCGAACGCCATCTTCGGCCCCGATGGCAAGATTATCGAGATCAAGCAGCTCCAGTACCTCGGGAAGCCGACGCCCGATAAGTTCGGCAGCTTCGGCGCCACGCTCGGCCTCGGATCCCGACTCACGTTGAGCACTTCGGCCGACTACCAGTTCGGCGCGCAACAGCAGTCGTTCGATCGCGCATTCCGTTTCCTGAATGGCGTGGCAGGCACTGCTGACTATGTCCCTGCTGCCGCGGTGACGCAGTACGGGACCCGCGCCGCAGTCTGGCAACTGGTGATGAACCAGTGGGTGGAAAACACCGACTATGTCGCGATCCGTACGCTGACGGTCGACTACAAGCTGGGCGACCGCTATCTCCCGAGACTCGTGCAGGGCGCCCGCGTCTCCTTCTCCGTGTCCAATCCCCGGCGGTGGGCGTCCTCGCACTGGGATCCGGAAACCGATCTCGCGACGGCGAGCGAGCAGGGTGGCGCTGCAATCGGCGGTTACAACTACGCAACGGACTCATCGCCGCGCACGTTCTTGTTCACCTTCCGACGGGGATTCTGACCATGCAGCGCCGCTCTTTCGCTCGTACCTCGGTGCGAGTGGTCGCACCCGTGCTGACCGTGATGGCGATCGCGCTGCTGCTCGGCTGCGATGCGTTCAAGCCGACGCAAGTCGTGAATCCGAATGTCACGGATCAGCAGTTCCTCGGCTCGCCAGGCGCCGGCGCCACCTGGCTGCGCGGCGTGCAGCGCCAGTTCCTCGTCACCCTGAACGCGGTTGTGCTCAACAGCGAGATCGCCTCGGACAACTACTTCAACAACTATACGACGAACAATCAGAAATTCGATACGCCGGACATTACTTACCTCGATCCGGAGGTGACGTCGATTCAGAGCAGCATCGCGCGCCTCCGGAACGTGGCAACGTTCGGACTGGACACCGTGCTGCCGCGTGACTCCTCCACCACGGACAACATCCGCGCGGAGATGCTCTTCCTCCGCGGAACGGCGAACCTGTTTGCGGGCGAGGCTTTCGTTGCGCTGCCCGCGACGTCGAATGGTGCGGTCATCACCTGGCAGGAGCTGCTCCAAGCGGGCATCGGCGATTTCACGCAGGCGCGAACACTCTCCACCGACGCGGCGCTCAAGCAGAGTGCGACTCTTGCCCTCGCTCGCTCCTACTACCGTCTGGGCAACAAGGCGCGGGCGGTCGAGGAGGCGTCAGCGCTTCTGGCTGCGAACGCGACGTTCATCCGGAACGCGGTGTTCGACGCGGTTAATGGGCCGACCAACGCGATGCAGGACGTGCTGACGAGCTCCGTCAACAATCTCCAGCCGCTGCCGCGGCTCGACTTCCTCGATCCGAAATACCCGAATCGCGGCGCCACGGTACAAAGCCCCATCGCATTCCTGAAGGCGGAGGAAGCACACTTCATCATCGCTGAAGCGGCGCTCTCGGAGGGCGACGTCGCGAAGGCGAAGGACCGGCTGCAGCAGTTGCTGACACTCGTTCAATCGCGCCCTACGGAACTCGTCGACAGCCGAATTCAGCTTCGCGGGCGCAGCGGAGGCAAGATCATCTATCCGAACGCGTCCGACATAAAAGTTGCGTTCGCGCCCACCGAGCCGTTGCTCGATGGCTTCGTGCTCACGCGTTCGACGGCGAGCGTCCGGGTCCCCACCGTATCCGGCACCTCGGTAACGACGGCGCGCATCGCGGGTATCACCACGGTGGACGATGGACTCTACGTGCTGTATCTGATGCGGCAGGAGATCTTCCTTGCGGAGGGGCGGCGCATGGCGGATCTGGGCATTCGGATGCCGGTTGCCCGAACGGAGGTCCTCTCGAATACGAACGTCCACGACGGCGAGGTGTACACGCGGGCCCAGCTCCCCACGTTCATTCCGGCCGCATTCGCCATGGACGCTTTTAAGTACGATGCGGCCGCCAAGACGGTCTTCATCACGTTCGACATGAACCGGGTGCTAGTCCAGAACAAGACATCGCCCTTCGTTCTTCCCTTCAATTAAATCTCAGTGACCATGAGGCTTCCAGCCCGAGAAGTGGCAGCTCGAATCTGCCAGCGGTCGCGAGGCGGCCTCGCTGTCGCCGCGCTCGTCATTC
>JACMOE010000499.1 GCA_014378185.1 Gemmatimonadaceae bacterium
CAAACACGCGCTTGAGCACCCGCGCCACATTCGTGTCCACCAACTCCGCTCGGCGCTCGTACGCGAACGAGCTCACGGCGCCTGCCGTATATGCCCCCACGCCGGGCAAGGCACGAAGCGACTCGACATCCGGCGGCAATGTACCCGCCGCATCGCGACCCCTGTCTGTCACCACCCGCGCCAGCGCGTGCAGGTTGCGCGCGCGCGCGTAGTAGCCAAGTCCGGACCACGCTTCCGTGACGCGCGCCGGCCGCGCGCGCGCGACGTGGTGCAACGTGGGAAAAGCAGCGAGAAACTCGGCGTACTTCGGCACCACGCGCGACACCTGCGTCTGCTGGAGCATCAGCTCGGACACCAGGATGTGATATGGATCGCGCGTGTTCCGCCACGGCAGGTCACGACCATTCGCGCGAAACCAGCGTCGCAGCAACACGCCAAAGCGGCGCGCGTGAGCGGGGTCGATATGATCGATGCCCGAGCGTTTTGCCCGCGTGCGCCCCACTACTGGGGAGTCCAGGACGGCGCAGCGGTGAAGAGTCCGTCCACGAACCCGATGCGATGGGCGAGGAACAGGCCGAAGGCGATGCTCGCCACACCCGACGCGATGCGCAGGTTGCGGTTCAGCCCCGCAAAGCGATTCACCGCCAGCAGCGATGGTGCCGCGATGGACGCCGTGATGAGCATCATCCCAGCGATGGTGCCGACACCGAATACGGCGAGGTACGTCACCGCCCACACTGGGTTGGGAATGAGCGCGACCTGTGGAAGCGTGGCCACAGCGGCCGACCCGGCCAGCCCGTGTATGAATCCCACCGTGAGTGGGCGTGCCGTGCTGTCCGCCACCCGCCGCTCGCCACCAGCGAGCGTGAGCAACCCCAGCACCACCAGCATCACCGCCACCGCAAATTCCAGCGACAGCCCTACCCGCGGCGGTATGGCGGACAGTCGCACCTTGAGCACGATGATCGCCCCGCCGACCAGCATGATCGTCGCCGTGTGGCCGATGCCCCACAGCGCCCCCGTCCGCGCCGCGCGTCCGAACGACCGCTGCTGCGCCACGATCGTGGTCACGGCCACGACATGATCGGGATCCGTGGCGTGGCGCATGCCGAGCAGGAAGCCCAGCAGCGTGACGGACAGGAGTGCGGTCAACATGGCGCCGCGCACTCGGCGCTCATCACGCCAGTCTCCCCAATGACAGCCGCGCGACGAATGCGCCGGCGAGCACCGCGAGCAGGGCGAGCCCAACGCTCGCCACGATGTTCAGCGTCGCGAGCGCGCCTCCGCCATTCTCCAGAAGTCCCACCGTGTCTGCGCTGAAAGTGGAGAATGTGGTGTAACCACCACAGAGTCCGACGGCGAGCAGCAACCGTGTCGCATTGGCATGCGGACCCTGTCGCGACACGACGACGAGAACGACGCCCAGCAGGAACGAGCCGGTGACGTTCACGATCAGCGTGCCAATGGGAAACGGCAGGAATGGCGCAGCGCCGGTGCGAGGCGCCCAGTCGTCGAGCCGGCCCTGGAGCCACGTGCCCACGACGAAGCGCGCGAGCCCACCCACGGCACTCCCGACGGCAACGTAGAGATAGTTCAGC
>JACMOE010000058.1 GCA_014378185.1 Gemmatimonadaceae bacterium
ATATTGGCCAGGCAACGGACGAACGAGTATGATCGGGGCATGAAATGCATGCCGCACGTCGCGATCACGCTGACCGTCTTACTCCCCTCGGTGTGCGTTCACTTCGCGTCGCCAGGGCAGGTGGACTGATGGATGTTGTCTCAGGACGACAATTGTCGCTGGCGCTCGCCGCCGTGTCGATGATGGGTTGTACATCGATCGCCAAGGTCATCGCAGCCTTTCCGTCCGCGCCATCGCCGCTGTTGTCCGGCATTCGCATCGTATCGCCACACGAGGTTGCAGATGCGGTTCCAGCGGAGCTGCTCGCGCGGCTCGAACGCGCTGACGTGGTATTCATCGGTGAGCAGCATGACGACCCGGAAACGCACCGCGCTGAGGCGGAGTTGCTCGCCGCCATCGGTCGGTCAGGGCGTCCCGTGATTGTCTCCCTTGAAATGTTCGAGCGGGACGTACAGCCGGTGCTTGATGCTTACCTGGCCGGCCGCGCGACGGAGCGCGAGTTCCTCGCTCAATCGCGCCCGTGGGATCGGTACGCATCGGACTATCGCCCGCTCGTGGAACTGGCCAGGCAGCACGGGTGGCGCGTCGTCGCCGCAAACGTGCCGCGTTCGCTCGCCGCCGCCGTGGGACGACGTGGCATGATGGCGCTCGACACGCTGCAGCCAAGGTTCCGTGGTCTGGTCGCGGTGGACAACGTGTGTCCCATGGACGACTACCACGCGCGCTTCATGGAGTCGATGCAATCGCACTCGGCCGGCTCGGGTGCCGCATCCCAGGCTGGGGACTCACTTCCCACCGCGATGGCGGAGCGCTTTTACCTGGCGCAGTGCGTGAAGGACGAGACGATGGCGGAGTCCGTCGTCAACGCCCGCATCGCTGCACCACGCAATGCAATCGTCGTCCACGTGGACGGTGCGTTCCACAGCGACTACGCGCAGGGCACCGTCGCGCGAGTGAAGCGACGTCAACCCGCATGGACGCTGGTGGTGCTCAGTGTGGTGCCGGTGCCCGATCCCGCCGTGGCGCCCATCGTCACGCAGAGCGGCAAGGCGGACTACGTTCTCTTCACACGCCGATTCAAAGGAAGAATTCCATGATACTCGTCGTTGGCGCCACGGGGTTGCTCGGGTCGGACGTCTGCCGCCGCCTCCGTGCGCGAAATCTTCCCGTGCGCGGGCTCGTGCGCGCGGGCTCTGCCGGGGAACCGGGCTTGCGCGCCGTAGGCGTGGAGATCAGCACCGGCGACCTCCGGGTGCGTGCCGACGTCGAGGCGGCGTGTCGCGGGGTGAGCGCGGTCATCACCACGGCGACGGCGATGGGATCCCGGGACAAGAGCCTCTCGCTTCGCGCCATCGATCGCGATGGACAACTGCAGCTCGTGAGCGTCGCGAAGGCGAATGGGGTACAGCAATACGTGTACGTGTCACTCACGCCGAACCTCCAGCAGTCGGCTCCCCTCGTGCGCTACAAGCGCGAGGTCGAACGCGCTGTGCAGGCGAGCGGCATGCGCTGGACAATACTTCAGCCGTCCGTCCTCATGGAAGTGTGGCTCAGCAGCATGCTCGGGTGGGACATCGCGGCGGGCAAGGCGACGATCTTCGGAGCTGGAACAGCGCCCATGAGCTGGATCTCGGTGGGAGATGTCGCCGAGCATGCCGTACGCAGCCTCGACGACCCGCGGCTCGCGAATCGGGTCCTGCCGCTAGGAGGACCGCAGGATCTGTCGCCCAAGGCGGTGGTCGAGATCTTCGAGCAGGCATCGGGTCGAAAATTCTCGGCGAAGCACGTCCCCCGCGCTGTGCTTCAACTGATGTCGCCCGTCGTCGGCCTGTTCAACGAAGGGGCTGCGTCCGGCATGTCCATGGGCGCGCAGTCCGCGGGAGGAGACGTGATTGATTCTCCGCTGCAGCGCGAGCTGGCGCTGCCGCTCCTCAGCGTCCGCGAGTATGCTGCGCGCGGTACGTAACGCATTGGGCGGGACAGGAATGGCTCACAGTGACGCCGAATGCCGCAGCTAGCGGAGAAAACGCCTTGCGACCTGCTCGAGACGCTCGTCATTCGCCCGCTCGGCCTCAGCGAGGATGCTTTGCACGTATGGATGCAGGCGCGGCTCGCCCCAGTAATAGCCAGTGGCCCGCTCGGCGAGCTGCGTCTCGTTGACGCGCGCCGCCTCGAGCAGCGCGCGAGCTGCGGCGCGATCGAATTCCGGATCGTCCCGCGCGGGAAGGTCGTAATTGCGGCGGGGCATCTCGCCTTCCGCATCGTCCCTGAGAAATGCACGTGACACGCTGACCTCCGGTCGCCGCTTCGCTGACGCTGGATTGAGAAGGTAGCACGGCGGCGCATGAAATGGATCGCCGTCTGGGTCGTCGTACAACAGATTCGCCTGCCCACGGCCGCCGTGGCTGGTTTGCCTCCCTCACTGCAGGCATCTACATGACCCCACAACCGCGTCGACTTCTCGTGATCCTGCTCGCATCGCTACTCATCGTGGGCGGCGGCGCGTATCTGGGCGCCGGACTCAAGATCGTGCTGTCGCGTGACGGGTTTCCAACGACGCAGCTTGTCCTCATGGCCGTCGGTGGCACGCTTGCGCTGATCGCGGGAATTGCGCTGCTGCGGC
>JACMOE010000500.1 GCA_014378185.1 Gemmatimonadaceae bacterium
ACGACTTGGTGCCATCGATGGGATCAATGATCCACCGCCGCCGAGCGCCCGCACGCTCTTCACCAAATTCCTCACCGAGAAATCCATCCTCGGGGAAGTAGCGGCGCACCCAGTCGCGGGCGGCTTGTTCTGCACCGCGGTCAGCATCGGACACGGGCGACCCATCGAGCTTTGTTTCTACACTCAGGCGGGAACGATAGAATCCAAGAGCGATGTCCCCGGTCAATCGTGCCAACTCGGCAGCGGGCGCCACACTCGCGTCGAGCGCATGCGTTCCGTCGGCGATCATGTCGAGCGCACCCGCAGGCGCGCGTCGCGCATGGCCTGCTTCACCGCATGAACTGTCGTCACGCCATCATGCAGTATGCCTGCAAGGAGCGCGGCATCGGCCCCGCCCCGCTCGAAGACAGCACACACATGCTGTGCCGTTCCCGCGCCGCCCGATGCAACCACGGGCACGTCCACCGCGTCCGACACAGCACGCGTCAGCTCGACATCATAACCCGTGCGTGCCCCGTCGCGATCTATGCTCGTGAGCAACACCTCGCCCGCACCGCGACGCACGCACTCAACGGCCCACTCGACGACGTCGAGTTCCGTACGCTCACGCCCGCCCCGCACGTGAACGCGCCACCCAGCACCCTCACGCCTGGCGTCGATACTAGCGACCACACACTGCGTCCCGAAGCGTTCGGCCGCTTCCGTCAGTACCGCCGGCCGGCGGACAGACGCCGAGTTGATGCTCACCTTGTCGGCGCCCGCCCGCAAGGCATTACCCACGTCGTCCGCAGAGCGAATCCCGCCACCGATCGTGAGCGGGATGAACAGGCGCTCCGCCGTGCGTCGGGCCACGTCGAGAAGGGTGCCACGATCCTCGGCGCTGGCTGATATGTCGAGAAACACGATCTCGTCTGCGCCCTCCTGCTCGTAGCGCGTCGCCAACTCGACCGGGTCACCGACGTCACGAAGATTCACGAACCCGGTACCCTTCACCACACGCCCGCCCTGCACGTCGAGACAAACCACCACGCGGCGTGTCAGCATCTATGACGGCTCGCTTACACGAAGCGCGACGCCCCCCTTCGTGCTGAAGACGGCGCCCGTTTCGACGAACGCATCGCGCACCGCGAGGCCGAGTGCCTTGAACGCGGCCTCGACAATGTGATGTCGGTCGGTACCACGAATCACGCGCAGGTGCAGGGTCGCCCGCGCGTTGTCGCTGAACGAGCGCATCCAGTGATCGTACAGCCTGCTCGGAAGCGGGCCACGGTAGTATGGTCGTCCTCCCAAGTCGAGCGCACAATGGACGAGTGCCTCGTCCATTGGGATCGTCCGGTCGCCATAACGCGCGGCTGTCGCGGAAAGCAAGCCTCCGACAGACGCACCGACACAGATCCCCACGTCCTCGATCAGGTGATGGGGAAGATCACCCGTTGCCTGCAGGGACAGATCGAGCCCGCTGTAGCGCGCGAAGGCGACGAGCATGTGATCGAGGAAGGGCGCGCCGGTGGACACCGTGGCTATGCCACTGCCACGGGTGAGCTCACAACGGATGGATGTTTCCTTCGTTTCACGTATCACGAGTGTCATGCAACGCTCCTCGGTATTTCACGACATGAGTATGGGGTCATTCGCCAAACTCGCCGGCCACGACCACGGGATCCAACGCCCCCGTATAAAGCGCCATACCGATGACCACGCCCGCCAGGCCCCGATGCTCCAGGGCACGAAGATCCTGCATCGTCGTCACGCCCCCCGACGCGTAGACAGGAAAGTTCGACGATTCAGCGACATCCTCCATCAAGGGCAGGTCGGTGCCTTGCAACAGTCCCTCCCGGTGCACGGCCGTGACCAGCAGGCCACCGAGTGGCAAGGGGTTCAGCTCCTCCACCACGTCGAGAATGTCGAGCGGCAGGGTGTGCGCCCAGCCACGTGTGGTGACGCGGCGCTCGCGTACGTCGCACGCCACGATGATCTCGCCAGGATGCCGTGCGGCCAACTCCGCGAGCCACTCGGGCTCTTCCAGGGCGCGCGTTCCCACGATGACGCGCGATGCTCCGGCCTCGAGCAGCTCTTCCACCAACTCATCCGAGCGAACCCCGCCACCCACCTGCACCGGCACCGTGCTGTCGAATAGCAGCGATCGCACCACCGCAATGTTGGATCCATGGCCCATGGCCGCATCCAGATCGACGACGTGCAGCCGATGAAACCCGTAGTGCTCCCACGACCGAGCCACCTCGACGGGATTCTCGAGACGCACCTTCTCCTGGGCAAACGACCCCCCAACGAGCTGCACACACGCGCCGTCGCGAAGATCCACGGCTGGAATGGCGATCACCTGATAGCTCCCGTGCCTGCGGATTCACGCAGGAATGCATGGAGGAACCGCACGCCGGCCGTGCTGCTCTTCTCCGGATGAAACTGAACACCGATTGTACGACCGAAGCGCACAGCAGCCGGAAACCGATCGTCCTCGTGCGAGCTCCAGGCAATAACGGTGCGCTCGTCGTCCGGTCGGCACACGAAACTGTTCGCATAATAGGCGATGGGTAACGGAGCCTGCACGAAGAGTGGCTCATTCTCCACCAGGCGCAGGTCGTTCCACCCAATCTGCGGCACCCGCTCAGCGACCAGCCGCGTGACGCGACCAGGTATCACCCCGAGTCCGGCACCTGGCCCTTCGTCGCTCGCATCGAAGAGAAGCTGCATGCCAAGGCAGATGCCGATTGTCGGGAGGCCACCAAGGATGGCGTCACGCATGGCGTCGCGCCCCTCCGCCAACCGCGCTACGGCCGCGCCAAACGCACCAACTCCGGGCAACACGAGCACGTCCCCTTCAACGGCGCGACGCGGATCGGCCTCGACCTCCACCGAGACGCCATCTCCCTCCAGCGCCTTTGCGAGCGAGTGCAGGTTCCCCGCGCCATAGTCGAAAATCACCGCCCTCATGCCGACACCTCTGCAAGCACGGACAGCATGGTCTGCATCATGTCCCAGGGACCCACGCCGATACGGAGCGCCGACCCACCTGTCCTGGCGAGCGCGTCAATCTCGAGAGGAAGGCCAGTGAACGATCGTACCAGCACACCGCGCGCACACATGCGTTGCGCGATATCGAGTGCGCGCGCGGTCGGCACGAGCACGAAGTTCGCCGCGGATGGCACGGGATCGAAGCCAGCTTGACCGAGCGTCGTGACGAGCCGGTCGCGATTTCCGATGGCGAGCACGGCATGCGCACGAACCCAATCCACGCCATCCGCAGTCGAATCAAGGACCGCCAGTACCGCACGCTCAGCCAGTGCGCTCACCTTGTACGGTCCTCGTGCGCGCTCCACGATACGCGTTAACCGGATGGGCCCTACCCCAAAGCCGACACGCAGACCAGCCAAGCCGAAGGCCTTTGAGAACGTGCGTGCAACGATGAGGCGCTCGCTCTGCTCCACAAGCTGGACAAACGCTTCAGGGGCGAACTCCACGTACGCCTCATCGAGCAGCACGATGCCTCGCGCGTTGGCCACGACGTATTCGACCGCAGCGCGTGACACGGGTGTGGCTGTCGGGTTGTTGGGGGCGCAGAGATAGGTAATCTTCGCGTCGGCATCCACGATGCGCTCTGCGTCGACATCAAACGCGTTGGTCAGGGGAATGGCGACGGGGTCAAGCCCGTTCAGGCGTGCGAGGAGTGGAATCATGGAGAAGGTGGGCGACGAAAAGACGATCCGATCACCCGGTGCGCCGAATGCGCGCATCGTGGAATCAAGGACATCGTCCGACCCACAGCCTGTCACGACGCCCACGCCATCGGCGCGGCTCAGGTTCACATATCGAAGGATCGCCTCGTGCAGCGGCTCGGAATACACTGATGGATAGCGAGACAGTGCCTCCGGTGGCGCATCGCGCAAGACACGCAGCGCCGCAGGAGGAGCGCCCCAGAGATTGGTGTTATCGCTCAGGTCCACCGCGCAGGAAGGCAACTCCGAGCTGAGACGGGGTAGCGCGCGCACGGCACTCCGTGCCAGGCCCACCATGTCGCCGGATGAGGTCATGATCGCGCCTCCAGGTGCCATGCGCGCGCGGCGAGTGCATGTCCGCCAAGCTGTTCGGCATCCGCGAAAATGCCGACGTCGTGCGCCAGGCGTGCCGCCGCATCGCGCGTCACGCGTTGATAGGTGGTCCAGCGCACGAAGTCGAGCGTCGACAAACCCGAGTATGATCGCGCCAGTCCTCCCGTAGGCAGCACATGATTTGCCCCCGTCATGTAATCGCCAAACGCGACGGACGCATACGCCCCCACGAACACGGTGCCGCTGCTGCGCAGCCGCTCCAGCACGGCATCCGCCGTCGCGACTACCAACAAGAGGTGCTCTGCCGCGTACCGATTCGCAAAGGCGATCGCTTCGTCGAGCGAGTCCACCCAGAGCACCGCACCTTGCGCGGCGAGCGCTGCTGCAACGATTTCGCGACGCGGTTGCTCCGGCGCCAACGCGGCCAGTGCAGTGAGCACCGCGGTCGCGAGTGACTCACTCGTCGTGATCGCGACCACTGCGGCGAGAGGGTCATGTTCGGCCTGGGCCAGCATCTCGCGGGCGATGAGCACTGGATCTGCGGAATCATCCGCAAGCACGAGCAACTCGCTCGGGCCGGCAGGAGAATCGATCGCGACGACGCTTGCGACCTGAAGCTTTGCCTCCGCGACATATGCGTTGCCCGGCCCGACAATACGATCGACGCGCGGGAGCGACGTCGTCCCATACGCCATGGCCGCAATGGCCCCTGCACCGCCGAGCGAAAACACCCGATCAGCGCCAGCGAGCGCCGCTGCGCCAAGCACCACCTCGGACGGGACTCCAGTATCACGTTGTGGTGGAGAGCAGACGATAATTTCGCCCACGCCAGCCACGCGCGCCGGCACCACGCCCATCAGGACGCTGCTCGGATAAGCAGCGCGACCACCAGGCGCATACACGCCAACGCGGCCGAGCGGATCGGGCCGTCTGCCGATGACGATGCCAGGCTCGCTCTCGATTTCCTGCGTAAGCGGACGAAAGAATTCGTGCACGCGCCGAATGTTGGTAGCCGACCGTTCCATGGCGCGACGGAGCGGCGGGTCGAGCGCGTCGAGCGCCGCGCGGCACTGTGACATTGGTACCTCCAGCCGGTCGAGCGTCACACCGTCGAACTCCGCAGCCATGGCGCGCAAGGCATCATCTCCATCGCGACGAACTCGCTCGATAATGGCTCGGGTGCGCGCGCCGATGTCGCCGACGCCAGCACCGGCCTCTGTCGAGCGCTCGAACAGGGCACGTTCATCAGCAGCGGAGAGGCGCGAACGCGCACCAGTCCATCGAAGCTGGCCAGACGCTGTGCGGTCTGTCACGGCATCAGCCTCTCGATGCGAGTGACCAGAATGCCCACGGCGCCGAGAGCCTTGAGGTCGGCGATGGTACGGTAGATGGTGGAGGCGCTGACGACAGAATGCACCGCGACATGCTCTCCGCCGTTCATGATGTCGATCACCGTGGGCCCATTGAGTCCCGGGACGACTTGCCGCACCTCGTCGAGCCGGGCACGGGGGACATTGGCCATCACATAACGCTTGCCGCGCGCGGCGAGCACGCTGCCCAGTGCTGCCACCAACTCATCGAGTGCGCGGATCCGCGCCGCGTCAGCGCGAGCGGCCGGGTTGGCGATCAGGCGGCTGGTCGACTCGAGCACGGTGGCCACTTCACGCAGGCCATTCACATGGAGTGTCGACCCCGTCGATACGAGATCCACGATGATGTCCGCGATACCGATATGTGGTGCGATTTCCGCCGCTCCGGACACCGGCACGACTTCGATGGCCGTGTCTCTGGCGGCAAAGAACTGGCGCGTGATTCGTGGGAAGACCGTCGCCACCCGCATTCCGGAAGTAATATCGTCCAGTGTCCGCACACCGCTGTCGTCCTTTGCGGCCACTGCCAGTCGACACCGCCCGAATTGCAGGTCGGCCAACTCGTGCAGTGTGCGGCCAGACTCCTGGATGAGATCAAAGCCCGTGACGCCGGCGTCGGCCGCACCATCGGCGACAAATTCCGGGATGTCCTGGGCGCGAACGAACAGCGCCTGAAATTCCCCGCCGAGCGACGCGGTCAGGGCGCGGGGGCCCGCGGCGCGAATTTCGAGACCGGCGTCCGTGAACAACTCACGGGCATCCTGAGAGAGCCGGCCCTTGTTGGGTAACGCAATGCGGAGCATGGGAGTTCGCGAAGAGGACGCGCAGCACCGCTGCGCCATTGCCAAAAAAAAAGCCCGTCCGGAAGAGGACGAGCCGAGGGAAAGACCGGCAGTTGTGCCGGGAGCGCTGGTTGCCCCTACTCGTGCACGCGTGCCTCACCCCGACCCGTCAGGCCATGATGATGGTGCACGTGATGGAGCGGGCGGTTGGTGGGCATGTGCGGAAGGTATTGGACACGCCGACTCAGGTCAACCGCGCGGCGCGGGGTATGCATCGAGGCGGGACCGTGTCTTGAGGACTCTCCGGCTAACAGAATTGCGCGGAGCAGGGCTTGTGAATAAATTCACAATGCGCTGCGGGGCCCCGTGGCGCTTCTTTCACGATCAAGTTTTCGGAGGCTTTCAGAAATGCGGTTCTACGGTATTGCTCTCCTGGCCGGCACGGCCCTCCTCGGCGCCTGCGGCGGCGAGAAGGCTGCGACGGATACGGCTGCGGCCAACGCGGCGGCCGCGAGCGCGACCACGCCAGCTGCCACCCCGGCAGCCACCACGCCTGCTGCTGCCGCACCTGCCGCGGCCGGCGCTGTTGCGGCCGCACCGGCCACTGGCGCGACGCACGAAATCAAGATGATCGGAGACCAGACTGGCTATAAGTTCGAGCCGGCCAACCTCACCATCAAGCAGGGCGATGCCGTGAAGTTCATCATGGTGTCTGGCGGACCGCACAACGTCGCCTTCCTGGGCGTGACGGATGCCGCAGCCAAGGCGCAGCTCGATGCCAACATGAGCGGCGCCAAGATGGGTGAACTCTCCGGTCCGATGGTCATGGCGCCAAACGAGGCCTACGTCGTTTCCTTCGCCAAGGTGCCCGCTGGTACCTACGCGTACCAGTGCACCCCGCACGCGGCGATGAACATGAAGGGCGTGATCACCGTTCAGTAGCTTCCACCAGGCATTGTCGCTGACACAGGCGGGGCGGGTGCGAAACAGCATCCGCCCCGTCGTGCGTTCACAACCATGAGTATGACCGCTTGCCATACCGCTGCGTCGCCGCGATGGGGACTCTGTTGCCAGTTTCTCGACGCACCAATCCACTTTCGAACGGCGACCCACCGTTATGTGAGCTCATTGGCGCCCACGTCCGGACGTGCCTACCTGTCGGACATAGTACGCCACAATGCGGAGGCCCTCGCGGACGCCATTCGCCACTGCGACGAGCTTGGCATTGGTGCCTTTCGCATCAATAGCCAGATCCTTCCGCTCGCCACTCACCCGGCGAGCGGCTATCACCTTCGGGACATGGATGAGGACGGCTCGATAACTGCGGCCTTCCAGCAGGCGGGGCATCTCGCGGCCGAGCTCGATATCCGGCTGTCATTTCATCCAGACCAGTTCGTTGTCCTGAACTCGGAGCGGCCGGAGGTCGTTACGGCGTCCTTGCAGGAAATGCACATGCAGGCCGATCTCGCCAGCCTGATTGGCGCCGATGTGCTCACCCTTCATGCGGGGAGTTCGGCAGGCGGACTCGCGGAGTCGCTGATACGGCTGGAACGCGGAATCGAACAGCTCGCAGCACCGGCACGCGAGCGGCTTGGCCTCGAAAATGACGACCGCCGCTTCCCTCCGACCTCG
>JACMOE010000501.1 GCA_014378185.1 Gemmatimonadaceae bacterium
TCGGTCTTAAGCACTCCGATCAGCGCGTCGGCGAGCACAGTATCGAAGGCATCGCCGACGCGGCCGACCGAGCGATTCACGTTCCCCGGGCTCGCGCGGCACTTGAAGGCCCAGCGAGCCAACGTACCGTTCCTCAGTGGGTGCTTGTGCCTCTTCTGAGCAGGTGGTCCCTCGCTTGCCGCCGCATCCCTCAAGCGGTCACCCGGAACCAAAACTAGCGCGGATCTGCTTGATAACCGTGTTCTGTGCCTGACGTCCGTGATTCATTCGTTCTTCCTTTTCAATACCGGAGCATGGCCGCGATGAGCAAAATTCTCGATGACGTCCTATCCGCCAATGCGTCCTATGCGGCGTCATTCGGCGCCAAGAGCGAACTGCCGCTACCACCAGGGCGCCACTTCGCAATTCTGACGTGCATGGATGCGCGCCTTGATCCTGCCAAATACGCTGGGTTGGCCGAGGGCGACGCGCACGTCATTCGAAACGCGGGCGGGCGAGCCTCCGATGATGCGATTCGTTCACTCGTGATCTCGCACAAGCTGCTGGGCACGAATGAATGGTTCGTGATTCACCATACCAACTGCGGGATGGAGCTCTTCACCGACGAGGTGATGCGGGGCTTGCTGGCCGAGAGCCACGACACGGCGTCGGTCGGGCCGTCGGGTTGGTACAACACGGGTACGGGGCCAGGGTCTGCCGAAGCACGTCACATCAGCTGGCTGACGATCCCGGATAACGCGCAAAGCGTCGTCGACGACGTGGTACGTATTCGCAATCACCCGCTCGTTCCAGCCGGAATTCCCATCTACGGATACATCTTCGACGTGAAGACTGGCAAGCTGGTGGAAATCCCGGAGGCGACCGCTGCAGGTACGGCGCGATAGCACTCGTGGGGAGATGCGACCGTCTTCATATCGACGTACAGGCCTGTGGTCAGCACCACGTCCGGACCCGTTAGCTCGGGCGCTGTGGCATCACCGCTGGAATCGGCAACGCAGGGCGCGGTCGCACATGCGATGGTAACACCGTGGCACGACCCCTTCTCCGCGGCGAAGGGGTCGTGACGCCGGACATTGGGCGTGCCGGGGGACACGGCCTGCAGCTGATCGAGATGTGCGCACGCTGAGCGCGTCATGCTGTACTCCGGAGAGGTGGCATCCCGGTCACCGCAGGGGACCCAGATGCGCGTGGACAAATGAGACAGCCATGGCGCCTTCGCCGACCGCGGGTGCGACGCGTTTCACTGAGCCACTGCGTACATCGCCTACGGAAAAGACGCCCGGAATACTCGTTTCCAGAAAGTGTGGCGCGCGCTGCAGGCGGCGCCAGGCATCGGTGTCGAGCGAGGCGGTGGAGAGCGCAGGGCCAGTCACAACAAACCCGGCGCGATCGAGCTCAACACAGTCGGTAAGCGACTGCATATCAGGCATCGCGCCGATGAAGATGAACAAGGCGTGTGCGGCGATGTGGGTCTGCTCGCCGGACAACCGGCGCATGGTCACGCCGGCGAGTCGGTCGGTACGGTCCAGCGCGTGAATTTCGGTAAAGGGATGCACGGTGACGTTTTCCAGTCTGGCGAGCCGCTCCACCAGATATCGCGACATGCTTTTGCCGAGGTCCGCACCGCGGATCACGATGTGTACGCATCGCGCCTGACGCGCGAGAAACACCGCCGCCTGCCCCGCAGAATTTCCGCCGCCCACCACGATCACTTCATCGCCGCCGCACAGCCTCGCCTGCGCGAAGCCCCACCGCGCGAAGTCCGTCTAATCACCCATGGCCTCTGTCACACTCGGTCCCCAACGTGGCCCCGAACGAAAATTGCCGCGGAAATGATCCGCGGCAATTCTCAAAAGCATTTTATAACCAACGACTTCCACCATCGGGACGACAGGATTCGAACCTGCGACCCCCTGAACCCCATGCGAGTGGGTTACAAACAGGTCGGCACCGAAACGCGTAAGTCGTTGTCCTGCAA
>JACMOE010000502.1 GCA_014378185.1 Gemmatimonadaceae bacterium
CCACGATGGGGCGCTACAAGGCGCTCATCGGAAACCGACTGCGCGCGCGCAACGAAGCCGGCCCACGCACCGAAGCCGAGGTGGGCGCGGTGGTGCTGAACCCCATGCTCGCGGCCGGACGCCCGAACTCCGTCCGCAGCGCCCGAGCCGCTTCCTGAGATCGTGGGGAAAGGGGATTCCTTGTCCCGTTTCGCCTCCATGCAACAACGCCCGTGCCCGCCACACTCACCGAGGGTGTGTTGGTGATCTTGAGCGCCTTCTGGCGCACGATGGCCAATGCCACGGCGACCTCGACGTCGTGGCGATGGTCCGCCACCAGGCGCGGCACCGGCGTTGCGATGTGAGCGGCCTTGCCAATCTGGTCGACGCCGGCCCACGAGGTGGTGTGCAGTCCGTGAACCTGGGCACCCTGCAGCGAAGCGTCGACGAAGGTGTCGACGTTGCGCGGAAAGGCCTGGCGCACGGCCTCGAATGCGAGCGCGTAGGTCAGGCCATCCCCGCGATTGATCAGCGGCGAGAACGCGAACTGGCGGTTCTTTGGCAGCGTTGCCTCCAGGTTCCTGAAGAACTGGAAGTACTGCTTCGAGTACGCACAGTTGGGCGAGAAGAACACCCGAACCATCGTCTCGTCGCCGGCGACAGGGGGCACCTCGAGGTAGGGCTTGAGCTCGGTAGCGGCCGCCTTGTCTTGCGCGCCGGCGCGCTGAGCCGAGATTGACCCCAGAAGCGCTGCCAGCACGGTGCGCCGTGTGATGCGTTCGGTCATGCTGCCTCCCACGTGGCCGAAGCCACTTCGCGAATGCAGGCCTCGAGCGCCAGGGCCTTCCCTTGTTGGTGTGCAACAGTCTGGCGATCGATCGCCTCGGATACCGTGGTCAGCGAGACACGTTGTTCCCGCGCCGCTTGCAGCCGAAGGGCCGGCTGTTCCTGTGCCTCTGTCGTCGTCTCGAGAGCGACCAAACAGTCCTGCAGCTTTGCGGCTCTGCTCTCGACCGCGCGAACACCGGCCATCGCCAGCGTCTCGTACTGGGCCTGATCTCGCGCAAGGTGGTAGATGCTGCCGGCGTTCAGGCCTGGCGAACGGATCAGCGCCTTGATTTCAGGCGTGATCTCGATGCCCTCCATCAGTGGAACGCGGCCTATGACGTTCTCGCCGTCGACCTCCTCGATCAGTTTCATGAATCCCATGCCGTTGTCGGTCAGCCAAGCGCCCTCGTCCACCTGCAGGTCGCGCGGCCGGCCCTGTCCACCGTAGGTTGGCACCAGCCGTTGGGCGACCACGAAGCGCAGAACCTGCGACAAGACGAAGGCGTGGCGGGTCTCGCCGCTTCCGGTCAGTTCAAGCGCGCGGGTAATGGTCTCTGGCGCGCTGTTGGCGTGGATCGT
Organism: Gemmatimonadaceae bacterium; assembly: GCA_014378185.1. Lineage (GTDB taxonomy): Bacteria > Gemmatimonadota > Gemmatimonadetes > Gemmatimonadales > Gemmatimonadaceae > AG11. The sequence continues at coordinate 1,387 of JACMOE010000502.1, forward strand.
GGCCAACACGATGTGGCCTGTCTGTGCTGCGCTGAGCGCCGTTTGCATGGTCTCGGCGTCGCGGATCTCACCCACCAGAATGACGTCGGGATCCTGACGGAGAATCGAACGCAGCGCCTTCGGGAACGTCACCTCGTTGGTGACGGCGATCTGGGTGATCGGGCCCTCTCCATGCAGACGGTATTCGACGGGGTCTTCGATCGTCGCGATCGCCTTCTTGCCGTCGTTCAGAAGGCCCAGAATCGCGTTCAACAATGTGGACTTGCCCGAACCCGTCGGGCCGGATACCAGGATGAGCCCGCTGGGCTTGCTGATGGAACGGCGCACCGCAGCGTCGAGCGCTTGCGTAAGGCCCAGCTGCGCGTACTTGGGGGTTCGTTCCTGATCGAGGATCCGCGTGACAACTTTCCAACCGTCGACGGTGCGGATGTACTCCACCCGAACGTCGATCGCGTACGGAAGGTCGCCGCGTGGCACCAGGCCGAGGCTCCTGGCGAACTGCGCGGGCAACTCCATTGAAAAGCGCGTCGAGACGATGGACGCAGTGCTCCCGCCTTGTGGCGTGTTCGTCAGTGCGAACATCTTCTCCAAGAAGTGCCGCCCATGCTTGCCCTGGCACGTGAAATTCTCGAATCCGTTTGGGCCGCGAATGCTGATCTTCACAGCGGTATCGTCGTGCCCCCCGCTCCCACCGATGTGGACGTCGCTGCTGTGGGTCTGGATTGCGTAGAGGTAGATGCGGCGCAGCGCTTGTTCGGCCTGCGCAGCAGGCGACTCGCCTAAGCGGGCCGTCATGATGCTGCGCAGTTCGTCCTCGGAAAGGCTCTCGAGGCTCTGGAAGGTGGGGAGGCCTGCAATCATCGAAGGGCTTTCAGCGGTGCTTGAAGAGAACAGCCAGGCACCCCAGCACGAGGATCACCACGGCAATCTTGTTCATGAACGAGAGGCCTTGCCCGACGCGCTGGCGCAGCTTCGGGCGCTCGCGCTCGTTTCGATCATCTTCTCCGCTCATTTCTTGGTCTCCTCGCGGTTGTCGCTTGGCGCGCCGCACTCGCCGGCGCTGATGCAGGCGTTCCAGACGTCGCGACGGTGTTGCAGATCAACCGCGCGCGCGGCGTCGATCGCGTCAGGGCTCGTGTCTGATCCTGCGATGCTGGCCAACGCTTGCACCATTGCGTCGTGCCGGACGGCTTCCGTCGGCTTCGTCTTGTTCGCAACGATGA
>JACMOE010000503.1 GCA_014378185.1 Gemmatimonadaceae bacterium
CGCGACTCGATGGTGGTACCACTGACGGTACCGCTGGCAATGAGGTCGCCGGGCCGCAGATTGCAGCCGTTGCTGGCGTGGTGTGCCACAAGTTGCGCCAGGGTCCAGTACATGGACGAAAGACTGCCGATGCTCACGCGCATCGGTGCAACGTTCTCCGCGCGCATGCGCGCCGTGGAGAGCAGCACCTCGAGGGAGATGGCAAAGCCTCCGGAGCGCTGGTTGCCCTCATCCGTCAGGTAGGGAAGCGGTGCGGGGTCGCCTGGCAGGCGCGGGTAAGCCGGCGTGCGGAATGGTGCGAGCGCATCGAGCGTGATGATCCACGGCGAGACTGACGTGGAGAAATTCTTGGCGAGAAAGGGACCGAGCGGCTGGTACTCCCACGCCTGGATGTCGCGCGCGGACCAGTCGTTCACCAGGCACAGGCCGGCCACGTGCAGCTCCGCGTCGTTGAGGGCGACAGATGTACCGAGCGCATTGCCGCGCCCGATGAACGCGCCGATCTCGAGTTCATAGTCGAGGCGTCGCGTGGGTCCGAAGGTGGGCGCCGCCGCGCCGTCGTCCTTCACCTGGCCGCGAGGCCGCTTCACGGGCGTGCCGCTCGTCACCAGCGACGACGCGCGGCCGTGATAGCCGATGGGCACCCACTTGTAGTTGGGCAGCAGCGCATTGTCCGGCCGGAACATGCTGCCGACGTTGGTGGCGTGGTTGATGGACGCGTAGAAATCCGTATAGTCGCCAACCCGTACCGGCATCAGCAACTCGGCATTACCCATCGGGACGAGCAGGGCGTTCGACAACGCGCGTGCGCGCCCACCCTGCTGCGAGTCGGCGCGCAGCATGGTGCTGGCCGCAGTGCGCAGCGTGCGGAGCGCGGGCCGCCCCAGGGCGATGAGCGCATTGAGTGACGCATCGTCGCGACACGCCAGCACCGTGGCGGCCAGCGTGTCGTCGAGAAAGCCCTGCTCCGCGGCGGCCGCCAGGTTGAGGATTTCCGCGCCGATCGCGATGCCTGGCCGAGGCGACTGCTCGGGCGATTGAAAGAGCCCCAGCGGCAGGTTCTGCAGAGGAAAGTCGGTGTCGAGCGCATGCGCCGACTCCACCCAGGACTGGAGATCGGCGCGGTGCGTATCGTCGGGCATGCGCGTCAGGCGGTTTTTGCAGGCGCGAGAATGGAACCGCGACATTTTGCCGCTCCGCAGCGGCACGCATAGAACTTCTCGTCCGCCGCCGTGTGCTCGTCCGTGCGCTCGTACTGATAGTCGTACAGCAATTCCTCACCGGCCTTGATGTTGCGGCGCGCCTCGAGGAAGATGCGCTTGCGATCGTCGATCGCCTCGCAGTTGCCATCGCACGAGTGATTGAGGAAGCGCGCGGCATTGCCGTTCACGGCACCATCGATCACGACCTTGTCGTCAACGGTGAACAGAAAGGTGTGGTGGCGGCCCATCCTGTCGTCGTCATAGCGCTTGTCGGCGGTACGCCACGAGATGCGCTGGCCCGTGTATTCCACGATGCGCGTGCCCTTCTTGATCGCCCGGGAGGCGAAGGCGCCGGTACCCTGGATCTTCGAGGTGCGCAGTTCGATGTACGGGTTGGGCTCCTCCTTCCAGGGATAGCGGGCCAGGATGCCCCGCTTGGCGGTGGAGCGACTGGTGCCGGCCTTCCGTACCGGCTTCGTCCTCGACACCTTCGTGACGGATCGCTTCGCCTTCTTCGCGCTGCCGAGCTTTTTCTTCGAGGCCATCAGGTGAGTCCGGGACGTGTCTTGAGGTAGGCATTGGCCGCATGGCGCAGGGCCAGGAGGGACGACGCTTCGAGTTCGTATTCCATCTGCATGCTGCCCAGGTTCTCCGCACTGTGCTTGCCCGACACGCGTCGACCGAGCGCATCGCAGCCGGCATGGCGTCGCGCAAACTCACGGCTGGCGTGCCAGAGCGCATTGGCCTTGTGCCACCACGCTTCGTCGCGGTCGGGGAGCACGTGACCCGCCGCCTGCGAGTACGCCTCGGACAGCTCGGCCAGTGACCCATCGCACATTGCGCAGAGGGCATCGATGTGCTTGTGCTCGAGTTCCGGCTCTTCGCTACCGGACATCCTGGCGGCGCGATCATGTTGGCGGCAGCATTCGATCGCGGCGTGATACAGCGCATCGGCACGGGATCGAACGGCGAGCATCGGGTCCAGCGGAGGGGCGGCAGTCGGGCGCGTGGCGTTTGGCATGACGACAGGATCGATGGGCATCAGCCGAGCGGTCGCCCAGCCGCCTTGAAAGATGTCCATGCACGCAGCCTTCTCCAAGTGCCTTGCCGCCAGTAACGTTTCAGGGGACCGCGCGTCGAACATGGAGGACGCCGGCTCCGGCGTTTCCCATCACCTCACTCACTCTTGTGCCGCCACATGCGCGTGCTTCCGCTCATTGTCCGCTCCGCCCTCGTCGTTCCGGCGCTCGCGACGCTTACCGCCTGCGGCGGCGCTGACTCGACGACCGTCACGCCAATCGTCACGCGCGTGACTGTCACGGGCCCGACCACCACGTTGACCGTGGGACAGTTCACAAACCTGTCAGCCGCCGCTTTCGGAACCTCCGGCGCGCAGCTCACTGGTGTCGGCGCGGCGGCGTGGAGCTCCAGTGCCACCGCCGTCGCGTCTGTGGATCAGGCTGGAAAAGTGACCGGTGTGGGGGCGGGTTCAGCCACGATCACCGCTGACATTGCGAACTTGAAGGGATCGTTCACCCTCGCGGTGATTGCTGCGGCAGCGCCATCGAAGGATACCATCTTCACGCCTGGCATCGCGTTCAGTCCCAATCGGTTGACGGTCAACGCCGGTGCAACCGTCATCTTTGCGCTGGGCTTTGACGGAACGGGGCACGACGTACGATTCGCCGTAGTGAGTGGCGCGCCGGAGGACATCCCGGTCACGACACGCCAGTACGTCCCTCGCGTCTTTCCCAAGGCAGGCAGCTTTTCCTATATCTGCCCGACCCACCCTGAAATGACGGGCGTGATCACGGTACAGTGATCGTGCTGCACGTTCCCGCTGCGGCACGCCTTCGCTAGCGCGTGGCGCCCCGCATTGTCGCGGTCCATCCCGGAAAAACCGTTGGCAGGCTGGTGCTGCCAAGGCGATTCTGGACGATCTCGGCCAGAATGTCACGGTAGTCGATAGTGACCTTCAGGTCCTGGCCATTCTCGAGGTTGGCCTGCGCCAGGCCGGGCCAGCTGTTCACCATGACGCGACCGCCCGCGATGTTCTTGCCCATGGCGAACATCACGGTGCCTCGGCCGTGATCGGTGCCGTTGCTGCCGTTCTCGCGCGCGTTGCGCCCGAACTCCGACACCGCCACCGCCGTGACGCCATTTGTCGTCGCCGTGGTGATGACGTCCGCATAGAAGGCCGCCAGGCTGTTGGAGAAATCCTGCATGGTGCGGTACATGGACCCGAAGAGGGGGTCCTGGGCGGAATGCGTATCCCACCCTCCGATGTCGACCTGCGCTGCCTCGATGCCGATGTCCGCCTTGATGAGGGCGGCCACCGACTTGAGGGCATTCCCGAAGCTCGTGTTGGGGTACACGGCACCGTTTGCCGGCTTGTATGACGCGAATCCCACGGTGGCGAGCAGCGCCACCGTGTTCGTGGCATCCAGTGCGGCGGCGTGGACGGGATCGCTTGCCGTACTGTAGTCGTTCTGCAGGAAGGCGAGTCGCGACCCGGACGTCGCCGCCGTTCCCCCAAGGGAGAAGTTTGCCGGGTTGGAAATGGGCAGGGTCTTTGGCGCGCCCACCAGCGACTTCTGGAGACCGGCCGCGAGGCCCAAGGCGCGCAGCGGCGCGTTGCTGCGGAGCGGGGGCACGGTGGCGAGATGACGACCGAGCCACCCGGTCACGAGGGCGGGGTCGTTGGGCTTGCCCACCTCCATGTACCGCTGCGCGTCGAAGTGCGATCGCGAGTTGTTGAACTGCCCCGTCGCATGCACCACCAGCAGGTCCTGCGCGGTGAACGCGGGGACGAGGCCCGCCATCGCCTGCGGAAAGGCGAAGAAGTTATCCAGCGCGATGCCCTTGGTGGTGGTGGTGCCGGCTGCGTCGGGCCGCGGAATGGCGATGGTGGAGCGGCCCGTGTAGTAGGCGGGATCACCGAACGGCACGCACAGCGACAACCCGTCCGCGCCGCCGCGCATGAAGACAGAGAGGATTACGTCGCGCGTCGATGCGTGCGACTCCGCGAGCACCACCTTTGGCAGCCACGCCGGGAAGTACGCGGCGGCAACGGCGGCCACGGAACCGGTTGCGGCGGTACCCACGAACTGGCGGCGCGACAGCTCGCGATACTCCGTACAGCCGCAGTCTTCTTCGTCCAGATGGATTGTCATGGTGCTGTCGGCCTCAATACCACTGGAAGGAATTGGCGCTCATCGCGAGGGCAAGTGTCTCGCGCACGCGGGCGGCAGAGTAGGTGCCAGCATTCAGGTATGTCGTCAATGCAGTGCGAAGCTGGGTATCGATTTCCCCGGCGAACAGTCGGGCGTCGATGGCAGCCACGGTCCCCGCGGCCGTGTTTCCCTTCATGAAGGGCGCGGGATCCACGATGGTCTCCCCCGCCCCCAGCGCCGTGTAGTACGCGGCGTAGTTCCAGCGGGACATCACGTTGCCCGACCAGTATTCCACGGTATCCGGGTACCCGTCTGGCGTGTCCCAGAGAAACAAGGCCTGCCCGGTGGTGGTGAGCTGGGAGGTGACGTTGGCGAGGTTGGTCACAGTAGGCGTGGACGACCGCATGGATGAAGCGACGAGATGAAACGGCCGCTTCAGCTTCATGGGTGCCGTGCGGAGCCAGGCAGAGTTGAGCGTGGCGCGGATCATCGCCTTGATGTCGCCACCCGTGCTGGTATAGGTCAGCGCCACCGCGTCTATTTGGGCGATGGTGGGGGTGTACGAGAGGAACCAGCGCAACATCTTGGTGGCAATGAATCGCGCGGTGCTGGGATGCGCCGCGAGCAGGTCGAGCATCCGCTCGCCTTCCTTGATCGCCGCCCCACCCACCGATGACGCACTCGCCGGGATCGTGACACCCAGCACCGTCTTCGCCCCGAAATCGTGCAGGCCGGCATTGAAGAAGAAGTCGCCGCGC
>JACMOE010000504.1 GCA_014378185.1 Gemmatimonadaceae bacterium
GATTCCGCCGGCGGATGTGGTGGTGATCGACGGGATCCTGCTGTTCGTGGATCCGCGCGTCCGCGACCTCTGCGACGTGAAGGTCTTCGTCGATGCGGATGCCGACGTGCGCCTCATTCGCCGCATCCGCCGCGACATGGCCAAGCGCGGGCGACCGCTTGGCGAGATCCTCGAGCAGTATCTCGCGACCGTTCAACCCATGCACCTGGAGTTCGTGGTGCCCAGCAAGCGCTATGCGGACGTGATTGTGCCCCGGGGCGGAAAGAACCCGGTGGCCATCGAGATGATCGTGGCGAAGATCTCGCGTCGCGTGCAGGGTGGGTTGCCATGAGCCAGCCCGCGGCGACCGGCGAGCGCGTGCTGGTGGTGGACGACGAGGCAGACATCGTTGCCCTGGTCACTTATCACCTGGTGAAGGCGGGCTACCGCGTGTCCACCGCGAGTTCCGGCACCGAGGCACTCGAAGCCGCGCGTCGCGAGCGCCCTGCCCTCATCGTGCTGGACCTCATGCTGCCGGGCATCTCGGGGTACGAGGTGATCGAGCAGGTTCGCGCCGGTGACGACACGCGCAACATCGCAGTGCTCATGCTGACGGCGCGGCGCGACGAGTCCGATCGCATTCAGGGACTATCGCTCGGAGCGGACGACTATCTCACCAAGCCTTTCAGCCCTCAGGAACTGGTGCTGCGAGTCGGCGCCATCCTGCGCCGACTGGGTGCGGGTGGGAGCAGCGGCGGCGACGTGTTGGTCATCGGACCCCTCTCGATCGACCGCGCGTCGCACCTGGTGCACGTGGATGGTGAGCCCGTGGAGCTCACGCCGACCGAGTTCAAGCTGCTGCTCACGCTGGCCGAGCGGCGCGGGCGCGTGCAGGCGCGCGCGCACCTCCTCGAAAGCGTGTGGGAGGCGGCGCCGGACATCCAGACGCCCACGGTCGACATGCATGTGCAGCGGCTGCGCGCGAAGCTCGGCGTGGCGGGGGACCTGATCGAAACCGTGCGCGGCTTCGGCTACCGTATTCGATCGCCACAGCGCCTGCTGTCATGACCCTCGCGCGGCGCCTGCTCAGCGGCGCGATGCTGGTGGTCATCACGCTCGTGGCTGCCATCGTGCTCATCGCCGGAGGCCGGCTGCGCGACCGGTTGGTGACCGAGAAGACGGATGAGCTGTCGCGCAATGCGCGCGCGGTGGCGGCGGACTGGCATGTGCGTTCCGAGGCAGACGCCGTCGCGCAGCGCGCTGGCGACGCGCTTGGGCTTCGCGTCACGCTCATCGACACCGGGGGTGTGGTGCAGGGCGATTCGGAATTCGGTCCCGAGGCCCGCCGACGCCTGGAGAATCACGCGACGCGTCCCGAGATCATCGCGGCGCGAGAGCGCGGCGTGGGCGCATCCCGTCGCCAGAGTGCATCGGCAGGCGATGAGGAGCTGTACGTCGCCGTGCGGCACCCGCTCGGCACTGTGCGGGTCTCGATGACCATGCAGCGCCTCGATGCGGTCGTACGCGGCGCGCAGCGGGACGTGCTCGCCAGTGGAGTGGTGGCGTTGTTCGGAGTGCTGCTGCTGGTGTGGGTGTTCGCGCGCACGATCTCGCAGCCCGTGGTGGAGTTGCGGGACGTCGCCCGTGCGATTGCCGCGGGCGACCTGACGCAACGCCCATCCCTCGCGGCGCCGGGTGAAGTGGGCGACCTGGCCACGGCGCTCACGCGCATGGCCGAGCAACTCGCCAACCGGATGCACGCCTTGCAGGAGGACGACGACCTCATGATCGCCCTCCTCGAGTCCCTCGAGGAGGGTGTGCTGGCGCTGTCGCCCAGTGGATCCGTGGTGCGCATCAACGAGCGCGCGCGCGGACTGCTGAATGTCTCCGCCCCGCTTCCCTTCGGGCGCGAACTGCTGCCCCGGGAGTATGCCATCCGTGCGGCCATCGACCAGGCGCTCGATGGCCATGCCACGCCGACCGCGGAGGTCAGCTTGAACGATCGCACCCTCGCGATCACCTCGCGACCGCTCCCTACCGCGGGGGCCGTGCTCACGTTGCTCGACCTTACCGTGCTGCGGCGGCTCGAGACGATCCGTCGCGATTTCGTGGCCAATGTGTCCCATGAGCTCAAGACACCGTTGACGGCGGTGAGCGGATTCGCCGAGACACTGCTGGACGACACGATCCCACCCGCACAGCGGCAGCGGTTCGTGGAAACGATCCGGGACAACGCCATGCGCATGCAGCGCATCGTCGATGACCTGCTCGACCTCTCGCGCATCGAGAGCGGGGGATGGCGGCCGAACGTGACATCGGTGGACGTGTCTGCCGTGATTGCGAGCGTCATGGCCGAAGTGGGAGCGCGCGCCACGGTGAAAGGCCTGCAGGTCGTGGCGGACATCGGCAGCGACGCCGTGCGACTGCAGGCTGACCCCACGGCCATCCGGCAGGTGATCGCAAACCTCGTCGAGAATGCCGTCCAGTACACCACTACGGGCAGCGTCACGCTCCGGACGCGCGCGCAGGGGGGCATGGTCCGGCTCGATGTGATCGATACAGGGGTCGGCATCGCCGCGGAGCACCTTCCGCGTATTTTCGAGCGGTTCTACCGGGTGGACGCGGGGCGTTCGCGCGAGCAGGGTGGCACGGGGCTGGGCCTCGCCATCGTGCGGCATCTCGTGGACGCGCACGGCGGCCGTGTGGAGGCGGTGAGCCGACCCGGCGCGGGCACGACGATCAGCGCCTGGTTTCCAGCGAAGGCCTGATGGCCCCGTCAGTCAGCGCGTGAGTACCGCGCCGCGCACCAGCGCAGCATCATCGCCATCCGATCAGCGGGCGAGCCGCCGACGGCGGGGTTCGCGTCCAGCGGCATGAGCGGCGTAGCGCGGTGTCCCAA
>JACMOE010000505.1 GCA_014378185.1 Gemmatimonadaceae bacterium
GCCCGCGCGATCGGGAGGCTCGATCAGGCATCCATTCCAGTCCTTCTTCTCGTTGGAAACCACGACGCAGGGTGGGTGATAACGCGCAGCGTTCCCTGGCCGCCGAATGTCCGGCTGTTCGGCCACCGGAAGCCAGAGACCTACCTGCTACCCGAGCTTGGCGTCGCGATTCACGGGCAGAGCTTCCCAACCGCGGCCGTCAGCGAGAATCTCGTTCTGGCCTACCCCGACGCCGAGAAACATCAATTCAACATCGGTATGTTGCACACGGCGCTGGCAGGTCGGCCTGGCCATGCGGCATATGCACCCTGCAGCCTCGATGATCTGAAGTCCAAACACTATGACTATTGGGCGCTGGGGCATGTCCACGAGTTCGAGATCGTTTCCGAAAACCCTCCGGTCGTGTTTCCAGGCAACACCCAAGGGCGCACGATCCGCGAGACCGGACCGAAAGGGGCTGTAATTGTCACCGTCGAAGACGGACAGGTCGTCTCGATCGATCGCACCGAACTGGATGTGCTGCGGTGGGCGAGGGTCGAGGTAGATTGCACCGACGCATCCTTCGAAGGCGCAGCAGCGCTCATCCGCGGGGCGCTCCAGTCGAGTTGGCAGGAGAACGCTGCAGGCTTGCCGCTTGTTGTTCGGGTGAGCCTCACCGGCCTGTTCAGCGACGCCGGCGCGATGCTCGATGGCGCGTCAGCGCTCCGTGATGACGCACGCGCCATAGCCACGTCGATCTCGTCCGAGCTCTACATCGAGAAAGTCAAAGTGCTCGTGACGGCGCCAGCCGAAGTACACGAGGTGGCCATCAGCGACGATTTCTCTGCGCTTATTGAACAGGCTGGAACTGACCCGGCGCTGGCGGGAATGCTAGCCGAGGACCTTGGCCCGTTCCTCGTCGCGGCGCGGACGTCGCTGGGACCGTCGGAGGACGAGGATTTGCGGCGCTCGGCTGACGAAGGCGACTGGAAAGCCGTTCTGGCATCCGCAACGCTCGCTCTCGGATCTCGTCTGACGAAGGAAGTATAAGCCATGCGCTTCGTCAGCCTTGCCCTCGAGCGCTACGGCCACTTTGAAGACTGCGAACTATCTTTCCGATCGGGCGTGCCCGACCTTCACATTGTCTATGGCGCCAATGAGGCGGGCAAGACGACTGCGATGGCCGCTGTATCAGATCTTCTGTTCGGCTTCCCTACTCGCTCGCCGTACAACTTCGTTTACGACTACTCTCTTTTAAGGGTCGGCGCCGTGCTCGAAGACGGCGGCAGAACGCTCGGCTGCCGGCGCAAGAAGGGTACGAGTGGCACGCCCATCGGAGCCGATGATGGGGCGCTGGACGAAGGTGTCCTGCTTGCGATGCTTCGCGGGCAAACCAGGGAAACCTTTGGCCTCTCGTTCAGCTTGAGCCAGGAAGGCCTGCGCGCCGGAGGGCGAGCGATGGTGGCAGCCCAAGACGACCTTGGCAGGGCACTTTTCGCGGCAGGCTCGGGACTGACTGGCGTGTCCGACGAGCTGTCGCGTCTTGAAGAGGAAGCAGACGCGATCTGGGCGCCGCGTGCTTCAGGCAAGCGCTCCTTCACGGTCGCACAACGTGACCTGGAAGCTCA
>JACMOE010000506.1 GCA_014378185.1 Gemmatimonadaceae bacterium
CTCATCGGAGAAGAAGCCGTCGATGCGGCCACGAAGGACATATACGCCAGCGCGACCAGCAACGGTTGGATCAAGCCGCTTCTCCGTCAGAACCTTTTGACGAATGAACCGATAACAGCCTCTCGAGGGCGCCCTCAAGCAGTAGGAGAGGCCCTCTCCAGCCTGAACATGGAGGACGCGAATGACGCTGGCGTCGGCTGGCGCGATCTCGCGCGCCTCTGGCGCTCGACGCTCGTCGCCTCGTCCTGGATACGACGTCTCAGCCTGGACGAGATTGCCGACAGGATCGCGACGCTCAGACGCAGGAATTCGGGGGAATCTGGGCCCAGGTTTGCCAATGCTGTCCTTCACGCCGTGGCGACGTATGAGCGCCTCCGGCCCCTTGCGCTAACCAGCCACGACCGGTGCCTTTACGACTCCCTGACGCTCATCCATTTCCTGGCTATGCGCGGGCTCTTTCCTACATGGGTGATCGGGGTGCGGATTCACCCCTTTTCCGCCCACTCGTGGGTGCAAAGCGGCAGCGTGGTGCTGAACGATCTCGCGGAGCGCGTCCGCCACTATCAGCCCGTACTTGTTGTTTGAGCGAGCGACATCATGTTTCGATACTTCGGCTTTCATTGGAATCCTGCTCAAACTACGGAAGCCAGATCCGCGCAGCGTTTCGAAGAATTGATCGAGAGAACCGCGGGCTGGCAGCGTGTCCTTTGCAGGCCGGGCATTCGTGTCTACACGATCGGCCACCGCCCTGGAGTCAACGGCTTCCACGTTCTTCCGAACGATCAAGGTGTCGTCCTCGGACGGTTGTTCAGAAGGCGCAACGGCGTGTCCGAGCCCGAGGAAATCGCCTTCTCGTCGAATGAGAGCCGACAGATCCTGAGGACGGAAGGCCGGGTCTTGATCGACAGCTATTGGGGCCGCTACGTCGCCGTCCTGCCCTCCAGTCTTCGGGGCCTGTGTCTTGTCCGCGACCCGAGTGGCGCGCTGCCCTGCTTTCTTTCCCACGTCGAAGGCATTGCCGTCTTCTTCTCCTGGCTGGAAGATCTCTTCACGTTCGCACCCGGCGCTCCCGTGCCTCGAGTCAGCGCAGGAGCGATTGCCGTCGCCACGCTGATTGGCCACGTGGGCGGAAGCAGGACGGCTCTCGAGGGCATCTCCCAGGTTTTGCCCGGACAACTCACCCCGATCGCCAACAACGGGCAAGCGCCGTTGACGCTTTGGAGCGTCGTTGACATTGCGGAACAGCAAGTGGATTGGGAACACGACATGGCCGCCCGCGCGGTGAGACGGGTCGTGGTGGATTGCGTGCAGGCCTGGGCCTCTTGCTACGCCGAGATTTTGTTGAGGCTCTCGGGGGGTTTGGATTCCGCGATCTTGTTGGGCAGCCTGACGGCGAGACCCAATGGCGCCAAGCTGACCTGCCTCAATTATTTTTCCGCTGGTTCGGACAGCGACGAGCGCGGCTTCGCGAGGCTGGCCGCCAGCAGCGCGAACGTCGGCTTGATCGAGTGGGAGCGCGACGCCGAATTTGGGCTGGAGGAGATGGTGGCGGCGAGCCGCATGCCCACGCCGGTGAACTATCTGGGACGCATGGATGCGAGTCGAATCGACGCCGACGTGGCAGTCGCTCACGGTGCACGGGTGATGTTCAGCGGCGCCGGTGGCGACCAGGTGTTCTTCCAGCATTGCTGCACTTGGCCGGCCGCCGACTATCTGAATGTGCACGGATTCGGGCGCGGCTTCGTCGGTGCCGCCCTGGACGCGGCACGCTTGGGGAAAGTCTCCCTCTGGAGATCGATGCGATCGGCGCTGATCGCCCGGCGACACGCAGACGATGATCGGTGGGGCATCGGCCAGTTCCTGAAGCTCGTCCGCAGAGAGGCCTTCGACAGTCTCGGGGACGCAGACGAGTACACGCACCCAGACCTGAAGCGCGCGGGACGATTGCCAATCGGAAAGTACAACCACGTTCGTGACCTGATCGATCCGCCCGGGTACTACGACCCGTATCGGGCCGAGGAGGCGCCTGAACTCCTGAATCCATTGCTCTCCCAGCCATTGGTTGAGCTTTGCCTGGCGCTGCCGACATGGTTGCTCTCGAATGGAGGTCGAAGTCGCGCGCTCGAGAGACAGGCCTTCGCGAACGACATCCCGCGCGAGATCGCAAAGCGCCAGTCAAAAGGCGGAATGGACGAACACAGC
>JACMOE010000507.1 GCA_014378185.1 Gemmatimonadaceae bacterium
CGACGTCATCATCTTCCCCCATGTTGGCGGCACGGCACAGAGCCAGGTGGCGGGCACGCCGATGACCGGCACGCTGCCCCTGCCCTACCGCAAGACCGACGCGACGCCGAACCTGGGCTACATGGACCAGAGCGACGACATTCGCGGCGGCATGGGCATCGACGGCCTTATGAACCTCTACAAGTTCGTCGAGGACGGCGGCACGCTGACCACGGAGGGCTCGACAGCGACGATCTTCCCGGAGTACAACCTCACCCCGGGCATCACCATCGAGACGCCCGCCGACCTCTTTGCGCGCGGCACGATATTGCGCGGTATCATCTCGGACAGGAAGAGCCCACTGGTGTACGGCTATGAGGGCACGCAACTGCCGGTGTACTTCAACCAGGCGCCTGTGATCAACGCGAGGGCCGGGGGTACTGCGTTCGCGCTCGGTGGCGGTGGTCGCGGTGCGCCGGGCATGAGCCAGAACGTGACGCCGAACGCGGTGCCCTTGGCGCTGTCGCCGTGGGATTCGTCGTCGGCGAGCGTGGCGAGAGCGACCGCGAGCGCCGGTGGTTCTGGTAGCCGAACCGAGTTGGGTGGCCCAGCCGGCGCCGTAGTCGTCCGGCCGCGCGTCGTCATGCAGTTCCCGACGAACCCCAATGACATGCTGCTTTCCGGCACGCTCGCGGGTGGGCAGTCGATTGCGGGCAAGGCGCAGCTCGTGGACGCCGCGATCGGCAAGGGACATGTCGTGATGTTCGGCATCCGGCCGTTCTGGCGCTGGCAGACGCAGGGCACGTACATGCTCGGCTTCAACGCCATCATGAACTGGAACGACCTCGATGCGGGCAAGGCGGCACCCGTCGCACCGAGTCGGCCGGTGGGCGGACCGTAGGACGCGCTGCGCCGGATGGAACGAGGGCGGCTCTCAGGACAACCGCAATGCACCAGTGCTATCCCCGGGGCATCTGATCTAAGGGACTGGCGGAATACTGCATGGATGATTGATTGTTGATTCCACGTTGGATCGCGACCACAACCACGGGATTACCATGCGCCTTAGTATTCTCGCCCTCGCCCTGATCCCCTTCAGCGCGCACGCCCAGGTGGCGCGTGACAGCATCATCGCGGTCACCGCCTCGCGCACCTCGCGCCTTGTACCCGACCGCGCATCATTATTCGTGATCGTCGAGGGTACGGCCGAGACGCCCCCCGACGCGGTTGCTCGCGTCGATACGAAGCTCAAGGGCGTCACGGACGCGCTTCGGGGATTCGCCACGCGCGCCGACGTAGACCGTCCCATCTCCTACAGTGTGGGACCGACCGCGAATCCGAATGGATATCCCGTCGTTCAGGGCACGGTCACCAACACCGCGCGCGCGGTCATTCGTGTCTCGACCACCAGAACGGACCAGATCTCCGGCCTCGTTGCCGCCGCCCTTGGCTCCGGCGCGGTGAACAGCTCGGCGCTCACCTTCGAGTCAAGCGTCGCGGACTCCGTGCGGCGCACCCGCATCGCCGAAGTCCTGAATGCTGCCAAGGGCGACGCAGAAGCGCTCGCGCAGGCACTCGGCGGCCATCTCGGTGCCGTGGTGGACGTGAGCACCAATGGTGGCGGCCCGACCTTCAACCAGCCGACGTACATCGTCTTCGACAATCGATTCAATGGCGGCCAGTCCAGCGCGCCAGAAGTCATCATCACGACGTCCGTCACCGTGCGCTACCGACTCTTGCGCTGAGCAGGCCCTCGCCAGACGATGGCAGATCCGAGCGGTTGGGGAAGCTCATTGCACGCTGCTGACGGTGACGTGCAGAATCCGGTCGAGCAGCGGGAATTCGCGATCCACGTACGCGTTGCCGCCTGTCGCGAGTGGCCCCTGCCTGCCCTGCCGCATCCCGCTGCCCGAGCCCTCGCCATAGCCGGCGTAAAGGCTGTCGAGCACCGCCATGCCGTCGACCACGGTGCCAAGTACCGTGAAATGCTCCGCGTCGTTGCGCGTGTTGTCCGCGAGGTTGATGAACACCTGCGTATTACGCGTGCCGGCGACCGCCGTGAACGCGAACGCAAAGGTCCCGCGCCTGTTGGTCGAGCGTGGCGGGTCATCTCGCAGTTGCTGGTCACTCCACGCTGCGTTCACGCGTGGGTCGCCATGCAGGCCGAACTGCGCGATGTAGTTGCGATTCACGCGATGAAAGCGCGTATCGTCGTAGTAGCCCAGGCGCGCGAGGTTGTACAACCGGTCCGCGCCGATGGGACCCCACGCACGCACGAGCTCCAGCGTGAAGCTGCCTTTCGTGGTTTCAAAGCGGAGATGTGACACCGCGGGTGCGGGAGTTCGCCATTCTGCATTCGCGGGATCCAGAAGCAGTGCGGCATGGGCTTCGGCTATCCGCGCTCGAGGTGTGTGCGTCGCACAGCCCACGGCGGCAATAGCCAGCACGACCGCCAATACTCGGCGCATTCGCAGGGACGAGCGGTCGGGATGCATAAAATCTCCGAGGGTGAACCACGAAACTGGTTCTCCTCCGCAGGTGGCGCAACGGCGGAGCGGCGGTGCACGTTTGCCTATGGTCATCCCACACTCGTTGACCTCCGCCAAGGTGCTTCATGCCTCATCTCCGTCCATCCGTCGCCCTTGTGGCGCTCTTCGTCGTTGCGCTGCCGGTGCATGCGCAGCGCACCTCGACAGCCGCGCCAGTCGTCTCCACGTGGGCGCCGCAGTACACGATCGACCAGTTCCTCTCGCCGGCATCGCCGCTCGAGGTGAGCGCGGCGAAGAAGGCTGATCGTCTCGCCTGGGTCACGTACGAACGCGGCCTGCGCAACGTGTACGTGGCGTCGGCGCCTGCGTACAAGGCCGTGCGCATCACGAGTTTCATGAAGGACGACGGCGTGGATGTCGGCTCCGTGCGACTCTCGGATGACGGCACCATGGCGATCTTCGTGCGTGGCTCAGGCCAGAACCACGACGGGTGGGTGGCGAATCCGTCGCACGATCCGGAGGGTGGCGAGCGCGCGGTGTGGGCGGCGAAGACTGACGGCAGCGGTGCCTGGCGGCTCGGTGTCATCACGGGCACGCAGCTGGGCGGCCGAGGTGGTGGGCCCCCCGAGCTATCTCCTGACGGTCGCTACGCCGTGTTCGTGCGCGATGGCCAGGTTTTTCGAGCCACCACGGCGCGCGGCGCGAAGACGTCGAGCGACACGGGGGGCATACCGTTCATCAAGGCGTGGGGACGGCAGGGCAATCCGCAGTGGTCGCCTGATGGGTCGAAGCTCGCGTTCGTGAGCACGCGCGAGAACCACGCCTTCATCGGCATCTACGACATGCAATCGCGTCGCGTGGAGTTCCTGTCGCCCAGCACCGACATCGACGGTAGTCCCACGTGGTCGCCGGACGGGCGGCGCATCGCATTCGTGCGGCGGCCCGGCACGCCGTTTGGGCAGCAGGCAGTGGTGGCGGGCGCGCCGTTCGCGCAGACGGCTGCGGCCAGCGAGCACCCCAGCGGTTGTCCCGCGCCCATGGCCGCTGTCGGCGGTGGCAGAGGACGGGAAGGAGCGGTCGCCGACACGCTGCCCGTGCGAGCGGATGGGCTCTGTCGCGCGGCATTTGCCGGCGGTTACACGGTGTCGTTCTGGGTTGCCGACATGGCCACTGGCAAGGCGCACGAGTTCTGGCACAACCAGCCGCTCGACCGCACGTTCGGCAACGTCAACAGCATCGCGTGGGCGGGCGACCACGTCGTATTCGGTTCGCAGCCGTTGAACGACGAGTGGGATCGCTATTACTCGGTGCGCATCGACGGGTCGTCGAGCACTCCGGTTCTGCTGACGACCACGGACGGGTTGATCAATGACGGCGTCGCGGATCGCACCTTCGTCACCACCGCTGTGTCACCGGATGGGCGGACGTCCTACTTCAGCACGAACGCGACGGACATCGAGAAGCGGCACATCTGGACGGTGCCTGTTGCGGGTGGCACGCCGAAGCAGATCTCCACTGACGACGGCGTCGAGGTATCACCGACGCCGATGGCGAGCGGGACGAGCCTCGCCGTCCTCTACTACAATGCCGCGCAGCCGGCGTCCATCGGCATC
>JACMOE010000508.1 GCA_014378185.1 Gemmatimonadaceae bacterium
CGGTCGTGCAGCTGATGCTCGATGTGCCGAACGCGCAGCCGGACCTGAGCCGGTTTGCGGTCTCCGGCGACGGGACGCGATTCGCCTTCTCGACGGATGAGGGCATCGTGTACCGCGCGCCCGGCCAGCGCGAGTACCGACTTCTCGCCGGCACCGAGAAGGGAGAGTCACCGTCATTCTCACCGGATGGCGACTGGATCGCATATCAGGCGAACGGTCATCTGCGAAAGATTCCGGTTGCCGGCGGCGCCCCGATCACGCTGATCCCCAACGATTCCCTGCTCGGCGGGCGCGTGCAGTGGGGAGACGACGGCACAATTGCCTTCGAAACCAACTCCGTCATCGCGGTGATTCCGCCCGGTGGCTCCGTACGCGTACTCAGGAAGGCCACAGCGGCCCAGCAGCCACGGCTCACGCCCGACGGGCGCGGCGTGCTGTACCTCGACTATCGCCGGACCGCGAAGCTGATGTACTACGACCTGGCGATGGACACCGCATTCACGGTGCTCGAGGAATCGTCGGAGGCGCAGTTGCTTCCCACGGGCCACCTGATCTACGGATTGCCGGCCGGCGGCATCTACACGATCCGTTTCAATCAACGACGCCATGCCGTCGAGGGGTCGCCCTCGCCCGTGCTGCTCGACATGGCATCGAGTGGCGTCAGCCCGTTCGTGGTGACGCGCTCCGGCATGCTCGTGTACCGCGCCGGGGTGGATGCCGAGTATCGGACGCTGATTCGGCAGGCCAGCGGCAAGGTCGACTCGTTGCCACTGGCGTCCAGGGTGCTGAGCTACGCGCGCTTCTCGCCCGATGGCCGCTCGCTCGCCATCACGATTGGCTCGGCTCGCGGCGTGAACCGCCAGACGTCGATCTACAATTTCGCGCTCGGCACACTCACTCGCTTCACGCAGGAAGGCGGAGGACATGCGCCGGTGTGGTCGCCAGACGGAACACGCCTCGCGTTCTCCGCCGAAGGGCCGGCCACCGACGCGGAAGATGTCTTCATTCAGCCAGTGGATCGCAGCGCACCGGCTGTCGCGGTGCTGCGCGCGCCCAGTGATCAACATGCGAGTGCCTGGCCCTCTGACAGCGTCCTGGTGCTTTTCAGTGCCACGGCGGCACGCACCGTTGGGGCAAACGTCGGGGGTGGGAGCGTGGACATCGTGAATCCCTTCACCAGGGCACCACCGCACCCCTATCTGCACGCGCAGTGGGGCGAGTATGATCCGAGCATCTCCCCAGATGGCCAGTGGGCTGCGTTCACGTCCCTCGAGTCGGGGTCACCGGAGATTCATGTGCGGCGCTTTCCCCGGGCCGATGCCGGCGGGCAGTGGAAGATCTCGAGCAGCGGCGGGCAACGTGCGCGGTGGTCCGGTGACGGTCGCACCATCTATTTCCAGGGCATCGACGCGTCCACCATTCACGCGGTGCACGTGACACCAGGTCCGGCTTTTCTCGTCGGGGCGAATGAAGTGCTCCTGCAAGTTCCGCAGATGGGCGCCGCGTGGGATGTGGACCGCACCTCCGGTCGCATGGTCGTCACCGAGCCCGTTGTCCCAGCGGGCGTGCGCATCGTCGTGATGCAGCACTGGCTCGAGCAGTTCCGACGCACCCAGTCGGACAAGCGA
This sequence comes from Gemmatimonadaceae bacterium, assembly GCA_014378185.1. Taxonomy (GTDB): domain Bacteria; phylum Gemmatimonadota; class Gemmatimonadetes; order Gemmatimonadales; family Gemmatimonadaceae; genus AG11. The sequence continues at coordinate 1,629 of JACMOE010000508.1, forward strand.
TGAGACCACGATGACGACGCCCATCGAACGAGTGACTGCCGCACTGCGATGGACGACACCATTCGTCCCGTGATGTGTTCACTGCTCGCGCTGTGGGAGCCATGGTTGTCACCGGCGCTTCCCCCCTTGACGCCCACGAAGATCGCCGCGGAATCGGTCCACGACGTGCGCATCATCGCCACGGGGTTCTTGCCGTTTCCCGTCCATGTCATGGTTCTTGGTGGCAACGACTTCCCGCGATCGATGCCTCGGCCGAAGATCATCGCCGCGGGAAGCAAGCGGTTCCGGGCGAGACGAGCCGCGTCGCTATTCATGAGATTGGCGCGCTCCACCCTCAACAGGCCAGTATCTCGTGTTTTCTCGGCGAAATTGAACATGGCGGGTGAAAACCACCCCCGGTGCTGGCGTCCGCGTAATTGCATCCCGCACCAGACGGCCCTGCCATGTTCGCC
>JACMOE010000509.1 GCA_014378185.1 Gemmatimonadaceae bacterium
ATGCCCGACGCACGTGACTGGAGATGGCCGTTTGCCTGACAGTGGGCGCGCCACTTCCACGCCAGACCGAGCGCGGCGCGCGCGAATCATCATCGCCGTACTGGCGACGGGAGTCGCGTGGGCGTGTCTGCCCTACGTCGCCGGACTGCTCGGTGCGGTGGTGCTCTCCGTGATCGCCACGCCGATCCATCGGTTGATCGCGCCGAAGATGGGGGAGAGGCGTTCGGCGTTCCTCATCACGGTGGTCTTCGCCCTTGTTCTGGCGGCGCCCGCCGTGCTTCTGTTGTCGATGTCGATCAGACAGGCGCCGATGGCGCTCCAGAAAGTGCTCGAGAGCGCCGCCTTCGCGCGCTTGTCCGAACTTCGCATCGGAGAACTGGACGTGGGCGAGCAGATCGCCGACATCGGAAGGAACATGGTGAGCTGGGGATCGAGCCGAGCGATGGCGACTGCCGGTAGCTTCACCCGGGTCGTGCTGAACCTGCTACTCGCGCTGGTCGGCCTGTACTACCTCCTTCCCAACAGAACGGAGCTGTGGCGCCGCGCGCGCGCCTTCATCCCGTTTTCGGACGAGGGATGCGAGCGCCTCGCTGAACAATTCGCCTCCATCACCGAGGCCGCCATGCTGGGCATCGTGGCGACGGCGTTCTCCCAGGGCCTCACCGTGGGACTTGGATTCTGGCTGGTCTCGCTGCCGAACCCCGTCTTCTGGGGTAGCGTGACGGCTCTGGTATCCATCCTCCCGATCCTCGGCAGCGCGCTCGTGTGGGCGCCGGCCGTCGTCGTCCTGTTCCTCGACGCGCGGCCGGGCGCCGCGCTCACGCTCGCGCTGATCGGCGTTGTGATCGCCTCGAACGTGGACAATGTCATCCGGCCCTTCATCTATCGGCGCGTCTCCGGCCTGCACCCGATGGTGTCGCTGCTCGGTGCCTTCGCCGGGATGAAGCTCCTTGGGTTGCTGGGGCTCGTGCTCGGCCCCTTGGCGCTTGCGTACTGCATGGAGCTCGTCCACTTGTACCGGATCGAGTATGCCGCCAGCGAGTCCTTGTCGCATGACGTCGTCGCGCCATGACCCCGTCGCATGAGCTTTGCCGAGGCGTGGTCTCTGCCGCCTCGGCGTGCGGCGCGTAGTGTTTACACCTCCGCGGCCAAGCACCGTCCGCAGCCGCTACAGCCCATCCGGTGTGCGCCTTACTCTCCCGTGCATCGCTGCGATCTCGATGTGCAGAGTACCGAGTGGCTCGTCCAGCTCACGGATGTCGAGCTCGGGCTGGGCGGCAAGGTCGCGCGCCAACGCATTCAGCTTCACAAGGGTACGGCGCATGGCGGGAGAGAGCATTATCCTCCCGTCGCGGGCGGCGCGCTGAATGTGATCCGCGGCCATGGTGAGCTCGTCGCTCACCGACTCCTTGCTCCGCGTCGACCATGCCACGGATGCGAGGGCAACATGACGTTCCGCTTCGGCGAGGTTCACGTGCGCTGACAGCTGGTCCGCACGGGACGAGTCCACGGTGCGACGTTGACGGACGTCGCTCGCCAACGAGTCCAGTCCACGGGCTGCCGCAAGGAGGTCATTCGTGCCGCGATTTGGAGGTGTACGCGCTTGGGTGACGAGGAACGCTGCGCCGTGTTGCCAGAGCGTCGCCGCCGAGCTCGCGTCTCCGCGAATCAGCGCCACGCGAGCGCTGTCCAGAAGCCCTTGCGCCTCCCGACGCAGCGCCATGGGTCGCTCCGGAGTGACCGTCGGCGCCGCCGCTGGCATCGCCTGCTGCGTCGTTGCAGCCACGCCCTTTTCTGGGGCACGCTCCCCTTCGCAGGCAATGACGAGTCCGAGCGCGAGCGCGGCCATCACTATTCTCGTCTGTCGCACATCCGCCTCCTCGAGTAAAGTTTATTGGATGACGAATGGTAGCGAACCGAGCGCTCCTCTTCTGTCAGGCAGAGACTGACGATGCCGGACGCCTCTATAGGAGCGGATATTGCCTCACGAACAGTTCATCACGGTCGATTGCTGGTGGCGCTCGCCGGCTGAGATTCTGATTCTGGAGTAGGTGCATCATGCTCGCCGGCACGCCTCTGATCGACGTTGCGCAAC
>JACMOE010000510.1 GCA_014378185.1 Gemmatimonadaceae bacterium
CCACGTGATTGCGCGCGGCGGCATAGGGCTCGCGGGCGGTGTGCGGGCGCGCGACCTCAAAGTGCAGTTGCTGCCCCTCCAGATGGCGACGCTGAGTGGTGCCGGACTCAGAATTCCCCTGCGCGGCGTAGTGAGTGGCCACGCCACTGTGAGCGGTACGAAGGCCGAGGGTTGGAACGTGACGGGTGACATCACCCAGGTGGAGCGGGATGCGCGCTCGCGCGTGATCGGCACTGGTCGCTATCAGGCGAATGGAAAGCGGCTCGTTGCCGACGCCACGCTTTCCCCGCTCTCGCTCGTGACTGTAGGCAAGTTCACACCATCGGCACAGCTGCGGGGCAGCGTGACCGGCAAGGTGCACGCGGAGGGCACCACCCGCGACCTGCGGGTGAGCGGAGCACTGCATTCGAGGGACGGCGGCAGCATCGATGGTCGAGGCACGGTGGTCATCGCCGGTTCACGCACGCGGTACGATGTGAACGTCGCGCTCGATGCACTGAATGCGAGTGCCTTTTCCAGGAAGGCGCCGAGCACGAGGCTGACCGGTACGCTGGAGGCGCGTGGCGTGGGTACGTCACCCGCGTCGGCGAATGCGGTGTTCTCCGCGAACCTCGTGCATTCGCGGTACGATACTTTCACGGTGGAGCGGGTGCTCGCGCGTGGATCGGTGGCGAACGGACTGCTGCGGCTCGACACACTCAGTGCCCTGGACCGCGGCATCCAGGCCTTCGCGCATGGTACGCTCGGCCTGGTGAGCACGCGGCGCGGCGCCCTCCAGTTTTCGTTGCGCGTTGACTCGCTGCAATCGCTTCGCTCGTACATCGGTACCACGGATTCGGCGCTTGTGTCGGTCGCGTCTGGCCGGCAGGGCGCGCGGCTCGCCGCGGCTCGCGCGGATTCCGTGCGGCGCGCAGACGCCCTGCGCATCGAGCAGCTGGCACTGGGCCTGCCAACCGGTGTCTCGCTCGCGCCCGATACACTTGCAGCAATTCGACGCGATTCGCTTGCCGGGTCGCTTGTTGCATCCGGAGTGCTCACCGGCAACGTGAAGGAGATGGGCATCGACGCCACGGTGCGCGGGTCCGGGCTCGTGGTGCGCGGCAATGCCGTGCGGAAGTTCGATGGCCAGGTGGCATCGGCCAACGTCCGGGATCGCGCCACTCCCGTCACCTTCCGGCTGGATGCTGACAGCGTGCAGGCCGGTGGCTTTGGGTTCGAACAGGCGCACGCCGCTGGTCGCTGGCAGAACAAGCGCATCTACTCCGATCTTCGCATCCGTCAGGACTCACTGGTTTCCTACGCGGCACTTGGCAGCTACGGCAAGTCGTCAGACGGCGCGCAGGATGTGCGGCTCGACTCGTTGCGCATGCGGTTCGACACGCTCGTCTGGCGCCTCGCGCATCCTGGCGCGGTCCGCTTTGGTGGAGGGAATGTCACGGTCGATTCCATTGACCTGCGCAGCTCGGCCGCGGGCCGTCTATATGCGAACGGCGTTGTCCCCAGGGATGGCGGTGCGCGGCTCGATGTCGTCGCGGAAGAAGTGCGCGTGTCCACCGTGTTGCGCGCGCTACAGCGTGACATGGATGCCGATGGTCGTATTGGCGTGACGGCGCACCTCACCGGCACGCGCGCCGCGCCAATCATTACCGGACACGCGACACTGCGCGATGTGGACTACAAGAGCAACCGCGCGCCCGATGCCGACGTCGATCTCGACTACGCACATCAGCGGCTGGCGCTGAGTGCATTGGCACACGACAGCACGGGCCGACGCGTGCTGGCGGCAACGGCATCGCTGCCACTCGACCTGTCGCTCGCAGGGGTCACCGGTTCCCGGAAGCTGGCCGGCGCACTGGTAGCCGACGTTCGCATCGATACGCTGGCATTGGCGGCCCTTCCGCTCGACTCGCGCTCGTTCGAGGATATTCGCGGCCTGCTCGTTGCCGACGCGCACGTTCGTGGCAGCTGGAGCAAGCCACTGTACACCGGTAATGCCGG
>JACMOE010000059.1 GCA_014378185.1 Gemmatimonadaceae bacterium
GCCATCTTCACGTCCATGAACACCAGATGGGGGCGGAAGCGCGCGTACTCCGCCAACCCGTCCACCGCGTTCGCCGCCGTTCGCACCTCATAGCCCTCGAACTCCAGCAGCTGTCCGAGTGCTCCTCGAATGCCCTGCTCGTCGTCGACGATCAGGATTCTCCGGCTCATGGTGTGGCGCCCGGCGTCGTCTTGTACAGCGTCACCTTTCCGTTCGCGATGCGGACATCCGCCAGCGTGGCCGGCGTTGGCACGGGTAGCGCATCCGCGGCGATGCCTTCCGGACGATTTCCCTTGCCGATCTGCTGGAGCAGCCGCGGAATCGCACCACGCGGCACCTTGAAGTCGCGCAGCTTGATCTCGCGCACCTGGAACTCGCTGAGTCCGGGGCGCACAACGCGAAACCCGCCGCCGATGGTGATCTTCTCGCGATCGTTGAGCAGCCCGCCCAACGGTCCAAGCGCACCGCTACCGGCCAGGTCCCGCACGGGCACGATGGCGCGCACGTACAGCGCGTCGCCAATCACGGCCGCTTCCACGCTGTCCGCGGAGGTGGGCAACGTGCGGCCCACAGTCTGGAACACGTACGACGCAATCTCCGCCGCCGAGAGGTTGGCGAACACGGGACCGGTGGACGATTGCAGCGACTCGATCGTGCGCTTGCCTCGAGCACCGGCGGCGGGGGACAGTGGTTGCCAGGTGGACGTGGTGGCGGACACGGGCCCTGATCCGGTCACCTTCGACATCCAGCGGTCACGCGTGAACCAGGCGCCGATCGCGAGAAACGCGAGCACCACGAGACATCCGAGACGTGCGATACAGCCCATCGGTCACCGTCCTCCCAGTGTTGCCGCATGTAGGCGGCGATACGTCGCTCCATCCAGCGCCAACGTGCTCTCGACGCGCGATATGGCTCGACTTCCTGCATCGCGGAGAAGTCTATCGTCTCGTGCTCTACCCCGATCCATACGACACGTGCCCGTTGAAAGTTCGGGAACGCGCCGAATCCCGCGAGCTGCATCGCAAAGGCCGCTCAACCGCCAGGAACAGGCGCATCACTGCGCAGCTCGATGGCCACGTGCGAGAATCCATGTTCGCGCGCCAGGGCCAACGCGGCGCGACGCAGTTCGATGTCGCCCAGGGCTGCGACCGTCGCGGCGTCAGCAATCAGCACCGCAAGACCCGCGCGCCCTTCCACCCGACAAACGAGTCCGCGCTCCGCCAGCGCACCTTCGAGGGCGGGTTGCCCGCCTGGCGTTTCGCGGCGGACGCTCACGAAGCCGTCACCCCATGCAGCACGTTGAGCGAGCCGGATCGGAATCCACGGAGGTCGAGGGCCACACGATCGAAACCCGCGTTCCGCACCGCCTTGCGCAGATCGGCAAATCGCCCCGGCTCGATCCACTTGGCCAAGCTTGACTGGGACAATTCCACCCGCGCGAGATCATCGTGATATCGCACGCGCATGTCATCCGAGATTCCGAGTGCACGCAGCGCGCGCTCCGCCTGCTCCACCTGTCCAAGCCGCGCCGGGGTGACGCTCGTACCATACGGCAGTCGTGATGACAGGCAGGGCGACGACGGCTGCGACCACGTGGGAATGCCCAGTGCGCGCGATCGGTCGCGGATCTCCGCCTTGGTGAAGCCCAGCTCCGCGAGCGGACTCGCAACCATGTGCTCGCGCGCAGCCTGCGCGCCGGGGCGGTGATCGCCGAGGTCGTCGGCGTTCGTGCCGTCGGCGACGACATCGAATCCGCCTGCGCGTGCGCGCGGCACCAGCTTCGACCACAGCTCAGTCTTGCAGAAATAGCAGCGGTTGGACGGGTTGGCAGCGTAGCGCGGGTCGTTCAGTTCGTCCGTGTCCAGTTCCAGCACCTCGATTCCGAACGACTGCGCCACACCGCGCGCCGTGGCCCACTGCTCAGCCGGATACGACGCGCTACGGCCGATGATGGCCAGCACGTTGTCGGCGCCGAGCGTTCGCCGAGCGACTACGGCGAGGTACGCGGAGTCGACGCCACCGCTGAAGCCGATGGCGACACGTTGAGCCGCACGCAACCATGCGATGAGGGTCTCCTCACGCGTAGGGGGAGACAGGGCAGCGTGCGTAGCGGACTCGGGCGCGAGAACGGCAGAATCGTCCATCGGTGAAAGCTATCGGTTCGCCGTGCATTTGGCATTTGCC
>JACMOE010000511.1 GCA_014378185.1 Gemmatimonadaceae bacterium
AGCTGTCTGCCATTGATGTTCTCCGCAATCCGTAGTGGCCGGTATAGCACGTGCTGGCAACTTCGCACGCAACGGGCGTCGCGCGCTAGTCGCCTCGGCGCAACCGCGGCCATGACGCTGCTTGAACTAGGCCTCGAAATCCTTCACGACCTGCGCCACGCTCGCCACGGCTGCATCCAGGATCCCATAGTGAATCCACCGCCCCTCCCGCCGGGTGGATACGAGCCCCGCCTGCCGCAGCGTCCGCAGGTGGTGCGACACGAGCGATTGCCCCAGTGCCGTAGCATCCATGAGGTCGCCAACCGTGCGCTCGCCATCCGTGAGTAGCTCGAGCAGCCGGAGCCGAGTTTCGTCGCCAAGCGCGCGAAAGCGGAGGGCGGCTACTGCGCGGGCGCGGTCGGTGATTTCAGGCATCAATTAATATAAATAGTAATTGATATAGTACCCCTTATCGTAGCCGCCCCAACCAGACCACGACCGCGCTCTCCAGCGCGATCCGCTTGTCCGACCACGAATGGTCCGTCGCCTTGTGAACCGTCGTGACGCGCTTGTTCCCCGCCGCGCGCACCGCCTTCACCAGCGCATCGGTACCTGGCGCCAAGCCATCGTCGGAGCTCAACACCAGCAGCGGCATGAGCGCCAACCCGGGCACCGCATCGGCAAACCCCCACTTGACCGAGCCGACCAGCAACTCGTCAGCCATGCTCTCCGCCGTCACGCCCGCCAGCGACTCCAGGTTATCCGCCATGAACGGAATCGCCGCAGCGCGCGTCATCTTGCCCACCGCGCCCATGTCGGCGGCCGAGATCAGGATGGCCCCGGCAAGCCCGTGGTCCTTCGCCGCGGTGAGCGTCGTGACCCAACCGCCCATGCTGTGACCCGCGATCACAAGGCGGGTCGTATCGATGCCGAGGTTCCGCGCGGTGAGCGGATCGCGAAGGAACGCCAGGACGGCGACCGCGTCCTCGAGGTTGTTGCCGAACCTGAACGCGCCCGGACTACCCCACGAGCCGCGGTAGTTGACCGTGATGGCATTCCAGCCGGCCCGCCGCACGGCCTGCGCGAGATCCAGGTTCTTTTCATTCCCGGGCAGCCCGTGGAAGAACACGAAAGTGGGATGCGAACCGGCACCCGAGGCGACGTACGCCACGCCGTTGATCTTCACGCCGCCGGATGGAATGTGCAGCACCTCCATGCGGGCGGGATGTGCACTGTCACGCGGTGGATCGGTGTAGATGGCACGCGGCACCTGCTGCGCGGGAAGCAGCGAGCAGCAGGCAACGATGGCGACGACGGATATTGACAGGGAGCGCATGCGGTTGGATTGGGGCGGGGGTGACTTGCAGGTCCGCGGGACATTACGTCGCCGAGGGCCCCTCCGCCACGCCCGCCCAATCCATTCGGTGCGCTATCGCTTGTCCGACGACGTATCCGGCGCTCCGCCCTTGCCACCGTACCCGCTCCGGTGCTCGCGATCGTGCTTCTCGCCACTTTCGTCGGCCACAGTGGCCTCCTGACCTGCGCCGGTGGTCCGTTCGGGCCCACCAGTGGGTCCGTCGTTGTGCTGAGGCGGTGTCGCGCTACGCTCCTTGTCGGGCGCCCCGATGCGCGTACCCTGATCGTCGCCCAGTCCTTCCTGTTTCTTCGCCATGTCGGATGTCTCCCGAGTTGTGCCGTGAGCACCGGAGAAGGCGCAACCCACATGCCACACCATTACCGAGCCCTGCTCCCGGTGTGCAACCCGCCGCCCGCTGCGCGTCTCCACAACACGGGGGACAGCATCGCGGTGCGCCACATGCCATCTTCCCGCATCATGGTTACTCCCGACCGCCTCCGGGCGCTCTTCGATACCTACCACCAGCCGCTGGTGCGCTACCTCACGCGACAGATGGGCGACCGCGACTGGGCCGAAGAAATCGCCCAGGAGACATTCGTGCGGGCGCTGAAGCAGGACGTCATCGCCAGTGAGCGATCATGGATCTTCGCGGTAGCCATGAACCTCATGCGCGACGAGGCACGCCGCGACGCCCGGCACCGGCGACGCCTGGAACTGATGCGCGACGAGGCGAAAGCGGGTTCCGTCGTGATGCCGGGTCCTACGTCGATGGAACGGGACGAAGATCGCGAGATGGCCCGGAAGGCCGTGGCAATGCTGGCCGAGCGGGACCGCGATGCGCTGTTGATGAAGGAGGAAGGGTTGAGCTACGACGAAATCGCCGCCGCGCTCGATCTCTCGGCGGCATCGGTGGGCACCACGCTGTCGAGGGCGCGGAGGCGATTGATGGAGGCGTACGAGCAGTTGCAGGCCGGGCATACGGCGGAGCGGGCATGACCGCAGACAGGGAGGGGAGCACGATGGCGAATGACGATAACGTCCATCCGGACGACGGTACCATTCACGCATGGCTCGACGGCGCGCTCGACGCGGATCAGGCCGGGCGGCTGGACGCGCATGTCGTGGACTGTGCGGCATGTGCGGACCGCGTGGCCGAAGCACGGGGCCTGCTGGCCGGCGCGAGTCGCGTCGTCGGGCTGCTGGACGACCCTGCGTCTCCAGCAGTCCTGCCCGCGAGCACGCCGACCGCTGGCACCGAACTGTCGATGTGGCGCCTGCTGCGGGTCACGCCGGCTCGTGCCGCCATCGCCGCCGTGCTCGTTGTCGCGGTGGGTATTTCCCTCACGCGCAGCCGCGTGACTGTGGACCAAGGTACGGTGCCAATGGAAGGCGCCGTGTCCAGCGTGGCGCCGCGGCAGGACAGCGTGCTCCAGGAGGCGGTGGCGCGCCGGCTGTCCGCGGAACAGCAGCCGCGCACAATGAGCGCGGCGCCTGGCGTCGCCGTACCTGCGCCGGTAGTGGAGAGACCCGCCGCCGCAGCGGTCACGATGAGCACCACGGAGGCCAAGGTGCTCGCGGGGCGAGCGTCGATGAATGCGCAGCGCGACTCGGCGGGCGTACGTGCGGATCGCACAACGGCAGGGCTGGGCCAACTTGCGGCGGGCGCTGCGGTGGCCGACGCGCGCATGGCGGTGGCCGCGAAGGCGGCTGACAGCGCCGGCCGACCCGCGCGCATGCTGCGTGTGCGCGGTGCGGCGTCTGCCGTTGCGGCGGGCGAGTGCTATCGCGTGGAGAGCACCGCACCGGCCGCGTGGGGTTCCGCGTCGTTGCCAATCATTGTGGCCATCGATTCCAACGGCACCGATGCTCGCGTGCTCACCGCATCCGGTGGTGTGACGGAAACGCGGGCCTTCCTGGAGAGCAATGGTGCGGACAGCGCGCTGTTCCGGCTGCGCCGCATTGGATATTCGGGTTCGATGTCGATGTCGGCCGATGCGGGAGCGCGGAAGGGTGTGATGCGATCGGTTGCCGAGTCGGCAACGTCGGGCGCGTCGTCCGCGCGGGTGAGTTCCGGTTCCCTTGTGAGCGGGCAGGCCACCGCCGTCACGGCGCACCGCGTGAGTTGCCCCGCGCCTCGATAGTCAGGGGCGAATTCCGCGACGGTGAGCCAGGTGCCCATGGGCCGTTTGGAGCGCCATCATCTATCTGACCTTCGAGAGAGTTTGCAGGCATTTTTACTGCGGCGCCAGCTCGTTGTTCGTTTTGCCGCGTTGAGACGGCATAAAGATTCCTCTAGAACGACTTGCCACTCACGGAGTTCCACATCGCCAGACAGCTCGTCGTCGTGCTCGCGGGTCTCGCCGCGCAGCTTTCACCGTTCCTTGCGCGCGCACAGGCGACTCTGCCTTCGGGTACGGCCATCGTCACCGGCGTCGTCCGAAATGGTGCGACCTCGGCACCCGTTCGGCTCGCGGTCGTGCGGCAGGCCGGCGGCATCGCGTCTACCCTCAGCAACGACCTGGGCCGTTACCGGATCGAGCTGCCACTGGGTGCGCAGCGACTCGACGTGCGGCGCATCGGGTTCCGCCCCGCGAGCATCTCGGTCGTCGTGCCCGCCGCCGGAATCGCCGCCGACGTTGCGCTCGACCCGATCGCGGTGGGCCTCGAGCGCGTGCTGGTGACGGCGCACGACGACGCCGCGCGCCGCATCATCGCGGCGGCCATTCGCCGAAAGCAGGTATCACGCGGACTCGTGCACGACTACCACTACGACGGCGACGTCCGGCTCGTCGTCCGCGACCTCAACAAGCCTGCCGACTCGGCGTCGTCCATCCGCACCATCACGCAGACGCGGACGTCCGCCTACTGGGAGCAGCCCAATCACTATCAGGAAACGATCGTCGCCCGACGACAGACCGGCAATCTCGCACCGGAGCAGAACCTCGTCGGCGTGGGGCAGATCGTGAACTTCAGCAGGGACAGGGTGGCGGTCGGCCGGTTCGAGCTTGCATCGCCCGTGGCCGATGATGCGCTGGACCGCTATGAGTTTCGCCTGCTCGACACACTTGCCGTAGAGGGGCGCCGGGTATTCCGGCTGTCGCTGGAGCCGCTCTCGAAGGGGACCGCCGACTTCACGGGCGTCATCGACGTCGCTGATTCCACCTTCGACGTTACCGGCATCGACGTGGGCGTCAACGCCGCGGTACGCCTTGGCTTCGCGCATAACGTGCGATACCAGCAGCGGTTCGGCGCAATGGACGCGGGACGATGGATGCCGCGCGCGATCGAGCTGTCGGTGGACATCGTCCTCCCGGTCGGCAACATCCAGCTTCGCATCCAGCAGACCGCCGAGCTGTCCGGCTACCGC
>JACMOE010000512.1 GCA_014378185.1 Gemmatimonadaceae bacterium
ATCCGGCGCAGTTTCGTTGTACTACTTGCGGCGTTGCCCTTCGCGGCGTGCCAGAACGATCTCACACTTCCCAATTACAACGCGGCTACCGTCGAAGGCTTGTCCCAGGATCCCCAGGGTCTTCAGCTCGCTGCAACCGGCGTGCTCGTCAGCGAGCGCAACAACTACGGCGGCAACATACGGGGTGTCTCCATCTTCGGGCGAGAAAGCTATTACTACTTTGCAACCGATGGACGCTTCGTCACCGACTATCTGATCGGCGCGGCCGGCAAGTTGTCCAACACGGGATTCGCGTCCGGGAACTGGTTCGGCTATTTCCGCAACATGCGCAACGCCGTCAATCTGGTGAGCTCGTCGGACAAATCGTCGTTGTCGGCCGGCCAGAAGTCCGCCGTGCGCGGCTTCGCCAATACGTTCCGGGCGCTGGACATGTATTACGCGCTTTCGCTGCGGGACACGCTTGGCATTCCGGTCGAGATTCTGGCCAACCCGAATGACCAATCCCCGTTTGTGTCTCGCGGCGTGGCATACACCCGCATTTCGGCAATTCTTGATAGCGCCGCAACGGATCTTTCCGCCGCGGGATCAACGGAGATGCCCTTCAAGCTGCACTCCGGATTTACGGGATTTACCAGCGGAGCGACGTTCCTGAAGTTCAACCGCGCGATTGCCGCGCGCGTGCTGGCGACGCGCGGATCTCTCGAATGCGGCAATGACTGTTACACGCAGGCACTCGCGGCGCCTTCCAAGTCATTCGTTGCGCCGGCAACCTCCCTCGCAGATCTGAACGCAGGCACGTACAGCGTGTATTCGTCCGCTTCTGGCGACGCGTTGAATACGCTCTCTACTGCCTTTGACCCCAACTTCGTAGCGCACGCGAGCTTCGTCACCGACGCACAGAAAGCGGCCGACGGTTCGCCGGACGCGCGACTTTCACGGAAAATCGCGGCGCTCCCGTCGCCGCGGACTGGCAATCCCGCCAGCAAGTCGATTCCTGCCACGCAGCAATTGATCGTTTACAAATCCAACACCGCACCGTCACCGATCATTCGGAATGAGGAACTCCTCCTCCTCCGTGCCGAGGCGAACCTTCGCCTGGGGAACGTACCGGCGGCGCTGGTCGATTTGAACAATGTTCGGGCGGTCTCTGGCGGCCTCGCGCCGCTGACGACGGCAACGCTCGACGATCTACTATACGAGCGGCGCTATTCGCTTGCCATCGAAGGCATGCGCTGGCTCGACGCCCGACGTTTTGGGCGACTGTCTGCACTGCCACAGGACCTTCCGTCTCACTTCGTTGCGAAGGTCGTGCCTATTCCCAAGGCGGAGTGTGATGCGCGCACCGAGAAGCCGAATGGCTGTTGACGTGCGGTAGGTCACTCGAACGGCCGGTGCTCCCTAGGGGCGCCGGCCGTTCGGCGTTTCACACTCGATGGAGGGTCCTGTCGTGGTGGTGCGATCGTTGAGTCTCCTGGCCTGTCTTGCCGCTGTGGTGGTGGCGTGTGCCTCGCCCGCTGGGAGCGGGGTGCCACCTTCTGCCAACCTGATCACGCGCGCTGAACTGGATGCGGCTGGAACGGCGACCGTGTATGACGCGGTGGCCCGACTCCGTCCTTCCTACCTCCGGGACCGCGGGCCGATCTCGATTGTCAATGCCTCGGCACGCAGGGTCGCCGTGGTGTTCGTCGACGGCTCGGAATATGGGGAGCTTTCGTCGCTCGAGAGATTCACTTCGTCACGCGTGGAAGAAGTCCGGTTCTATTCCGGGCCTGAGGCGACGACCAAATTCGGAAGCGCGTACGGAGCAGGTGTCATCGCGCTGAAAATGCGGGTGAGATAGGTCGGTCCACCGGTTCATGATACGGACGTGTTTCAGTGCAATGCAGGAGCGGTCGTGCGCGCGGCCCAAAGCGGTTGCCGAGGTGGAGTATCACTTCGTGCCCAGGCGTTTCGCTAGCGGTACCCCGCCGCCTGCATCTCGAACAGCTCCGCGTACAACCCGCGACGCTCCACCAGGGACTCGTGCGTCCCCTCCTCCACCACCTGGCCCCCACTCAACACCACGATGCGGTCCGCCATGCGCACCGTGGAAAACCGGTGCGAGATCACCACGGCCATCCGCCCCGCCATCAACTGGTTGAACCGCACGAACACCTCGTACTCCGCGCGCGCGTCCAGCGCCGCGGTGGGTTCGTCGAGAATCAGCAGTTGCGCGGCGCGCATGTAGGCGCGCGCGAGGGCGACCTTCTGCCATTCACCGCCTGACAGGTCCACGCCGTCGTCGAAGCGACGGCCCAGCATCTGCCGGTAGCCGTCGGCAAAACGCGGCAGGAGGCTGCTCGCCAGCGAGCGATCCGCCGCGTCCACGAGCGCGGCGGGCGGACCGTCCGCCTCGCCCGGCGCGGCATCGCGCACCTGCGCCAGGTAGCCGGTGACACCCTCGATCTCCCCGACGCCCACGTTCTCGTCGAAGCGCATGTCGTAGCGCACGAAGTCCTGGAAGATCACGCCGATCGCCTCGCGCAACGAGGCCAGGTCGTACTCCCGCAGGTCCACGCCATCCAGGAGGATGCGGCCCTCGCTTGCATCATAGAGGCGGGCCAGCAGCTTGGTGATCGTCGTCTTGCCCGCGCCGTTCTCGCCCACCAGCGCGATGCGCTCACCGGGCACAATGCTGAGGTTCACGTGGCGGATTGCCCACCGGTCGCTGCCCGGATACTGGAACCCCACGTCCTCGAACACGAATCCCGTGCGCATCGGCGAGGGCACCCGCGGTGCGCCTGGACGCGAGCGAATGGACGGCTGCATCTCGAAGAACACGAACAGGTCCTTCAGGTAGAGGCTCTGTTCGTAGATGTCGCTCGCCGAGAGCAGCAGCCGCTGGATGAGGTCTCGGCTGCGGCTGAACGCCGCGGCAAGGAACGTCAGCGTGCCCAGGCTGATGGTGCCGGCCACGGCGCGGAGCAGAATGGTGACATACGCGCCGTAATACCCAAACGTCCCCACGATCGACAGCAGCGCGCTCACCACCGCCTTCCGCGTGCTGAGCCGCTTGTTCTCCTCGTAGTAGCGCGACGCCAGCGCCGCATAGCGATCGCTCAACCAGCCGGCGAGGCCGAACATGTGGACTTCCTTCGCCGTCTTGTCGCTCGCGCCCACGTACCGCAGGTAGTCGAGTTCCCTCCGCTCCGGCGTGCGCCGGAACAGCAGGGAGTAGCTCAGCGCCGCGAAGTGCGTCTCGCCCAGGAAGCTGGGCAGGATGGCCACGGTAAGCAGCAGCAGGAGCCATGGATTGTGCACCACCAGTGCGGCGGCGAGCGTGCCCAGCGTCAGCATGTCCTGGCCCATCGACAGCAGCATCGCGATCAGGCCGATTCGCGCCGTGGTCTGGCGTCGCGCGCGCTCGAGATGATCGTAGAATTCCGGATCCTCGAACTGTGCCAGGTCCAGCGTGGCGGCGTGGCGCATGAGGCGCACGCTCATCGTGTTCGAGAACAGGTCGCCGAGTAGCGACTCGATGAGCGATGAGGCCCGGGCGAGGAATTCGCCGGCGATCACGACGACGAGCTCCAGCGCCACCACCCGCCACAGCGGAGTGAGCGGCACGCCCGGCGTGCGCGCGAGCAGCACCACCTGGTCGATGATCAGCTTTGCCACCCAGAGTCCCGCCACGGGCACGAACGCGCGCACCAGCCGCAACACGATCATCGTCACCGTGTAGGCGTGATGCGTCTCCCACACCAGGCGCAGCAGCGCGGGCAGGTACCCCAGCGCGGCCACGCGCTCGCGCCACCCCTTGGGGCGTTCGTCTTCCGGGATAGGCCTCGCGGACGGCACAGGTCGGGCGGACATTGACATGATCACAACCTAATTCGCGTTGACCGCATTCCGTTCGTCAGCGACCTTTGCCCATATGAAGCTCACCCGCTCCGTTACCACGCTCTCGCTCGTCTTCATCCTCTACTTCTGCACCTCCGGTGGCGCCTTCACCATGGAGACGCTGGTGCACTCGGTGGGGCCCGGTCTCGCGCTGCTCATCCTCGTGATCGTTCCCCTCGTGTATTCGGTGCCCGAGGTGCTCATCGTCGGCGAGCTCGCAAGCATGCTGCCGGAAGAAGGGGGCTACTATCGCTGGGTGCAGCGGGCGTTCGGCCCCTTCTGGGCATTCCAGAACGGATGGCTCACCTGGATGTATTCGCTGGTGGACATGGCGATCTACCCCAAGCTCTTCATTACCTATCTCGGCTACTTCGTGCCGCAGCTCTCCACCGCCGCCATCAGCGCTGTCGGCCTGCTGGTCATCTGGATTCCCACCCTGTTCAACCTCATGGGCGCTCGCCGCGTGGGCAGGATCTCGGTCGTCGCGGGCAGTATCATTGTCGCCGGATTCCTCGCCGTCTCGGTCGCTGCCCTGCGACAAGCGACGCACGCGCCGTGGATTCCCTTCGCCGCGCCAGGCAAGACAGGCGTGGGTGGGCTCGCGGTGGGCCTGTCCATCGCGCTCTGGAACTACATCGGTTGGGACAACGCGTCCACGGTGCAGGGCGAGGTGCGCGACGCATCGCGGAGCTATCCCCGCGCCCTCGCCTTTGCGCTTCCGCTCGTCGCGGCCGGCTACCTCATTCCGCTGCTCACGACACTCTCTGCCACCGACTGGACCACGTGGACCGTCGGCGGCTGGCCGGCCATCGCCTTGTCGGTGGGAGGGCGGTTCGGGCCCGTGCTCGCAGCGTGGATCGCCGTTGCGGGGATGATCAGCGCGCTCGCCCTCTTCAACGCGCTGCTCCTCTCCTACTCCCGCATTCCCCTGGTGATCGCGGCCGATGGCCTGCTTCCAGCCGCCCTCGCGCGCACTGACCACCGCGGCACCCCGCGCAATGCCGTGCTCTGTTCCGCGGTCGCCTACTCGGCCTTCATGCTGCTGCTGCCGTTCGGCGGCCTGGTGGTAGCCGACGTGCTGCTGTACTCCCTGGCGCTCATGCTGGAGTTCGCGTCGCTCATCCAGTTGCGGCGCAGGGAGCCCACCTTGCGAGGGGCGTTCCGCATTCCGCTGGGGACCCGTGCGGTGACCGTGCTCGCGGCATTGCCGCTCAGCGTGCTCGCACTCGTCGTCGGGCTCAGCTTCCAGGACGGCGAGCACGGCTTTCCCGCCCTGGTTGGCACGGCGGTCGCGATCGGATTGGGTCCTGTGTGCTATCGGCTTGCCGTGGCGCGCCGTGCGCGCGCCAGGGCGTAGACCGTCACGGCGCCGGCCGCATCACCGCGCCGCCCTTCATCACGAAGGTCACGTTGCGCACCGCGTGGATGTCGCGTGTCGGGTCACCGCGCACGGCCACCAGGTCCGCGAGAAGGCCCGCATGAACGGCACCGATCTGGTCGGACATGTGGAGCAGCCGAGCGTTGGTGCTCGTCGCCGCGCGCAGGACTTGAAGCGGCGACATGCCGTAGTCCGCCATGAGTTCCAGCTCGCGACCGTTTTCGCCGTGCGTGAAGACGCCGACGTCACTGCCGTTGCACATGGTCACGCCGGCGTCGAGCGCCGCCCGGATGCTGGCGCGCTTCTCCGCGATCCGCGCCGGTTCGGGGTCGCCCGGCGTCCACCCGCGATAGCGCAGGATGGCGTCCCCAGCCGCGATCGTTGGGCAGAGGGCCACGTTGTGCTCCTTCATGAGGCGAAACACCTCGGGCGTGCCGCCGTCGCCATGCTCGATCGTCTCCACGCCGGCAAGTGTCGCGCGGCGCATGCCTTCCGGCGTCGATGAATGCGCAACGACCGGACGCCCGCTGGAGCGCGCGATCTCGACGATCTGCGTCAACTCGTCCTGGGTGAACGTGGGCCGGGTTTCGCCATTGGGTCCCCACCGGTAGTCGGCGTACACCTTGATCCAATCGGCGCCGTGACCGATCTGGTCGCGCACCACGCGCGCCAGGCTGGTCCCGTCAGCCTCCTCGGCGCCCTGCGGCAGCTCGACGTCGCCGGTGTAGTGCGGACCATAGCTCCCCGTCGCGACGATGGCGCGCGTGACCACGAGCATGCGCGGGCCCGGAATGATGCCCTGCGCGATGGCGCGCTTGAGCCCCACGTCGGCGTAGCCGGCCCCCTCCGTGCCAAGGTCGCGCACCGTCGTGAAGCCGGCGCGTACGGTTTCCCGTGCGTGATTCGTCGCGCGCGCGATGCGCAGCGCAACCGGCTCGCGCAGTACCTGGTCGTCCCACGACGTTTCGTTGTAGGGATGGAGCAGAAGGTGCGAGTGCATCTCGATCATGCCGGGCATCAGCGTCGTGCCCGGCAAGTCGATCCGCACGGCGTTCGCTGGTCCCGTTACCGCTCCCGATGGACCCGCGGCCACGATGCGCTCGCCGCGCACGATCACACTCCACCCCTCGTGCATGTCCATCCCGTCAAACACGCGGGCCGGCGTCAGCAGGGTGGTGGTGGTGGTATCGGCATTCCGCGGCGTCGCTTGCGCGGTGAGCCGCAGTGGAAACGAACAGGTGATCGCCAACGTAGTGATCAGGGCGAGGCGCATTGAGTCTGGTCTTGGGTCTCGTGAGCGATACGAACGTACGGACAGGAGAAGTTGCGTCCGTTGTTCTCGGTCGGTAAGTACGTGATCGTACTCGGTACTGAGCGACCAGGTACTCGGGACTCTGGTCTTTTGTCAGTACTGCAGGTCACAAGGCACTCAACCTACGAGGAGTCATGCGACGCACCTCCGATGAAATCGACTACGAACTGATTGGCGACGACCTCCAGGCCGTCATCGTGACCCTCGATCCTGGCGAAACCGTGATCGCCGAGGCGGGCGCGATGATGTTCATGGAAGACGGCATCGAGATGAACACCACCCTCGATCCCAACAAGCAGGGCGGCGGCGTGCTCGGCAAGCTGTTCGCCGGCGCCAAGCGCGTCCTGTCCGGCGACACGTTCTTCATCACCACGTTCCTGAACGCCGGCCGCGTCCGCCGGCGCGTGGCATTCTCCTCGCATTTTCCTGGCAAGATCAAGCCGGTGGACCTGCTGGAGTGGGGCGGCACCATCATCGCGCAGAAGGACTCGTTTCTCTGCGCCCCCAAGGGCACGAACGTGGACATCGCCTTCACGCGCCGCATCGGCGCTGGGTTCTTTGGTGGTGAAGGCTTCATCCTTCAGCGCATCACGGGCGATGGCGTAGCCGTTCTGCACGCCTCCGGCGCCCTCTGGGAGACCACCCTTGCGGCCGGCGAGACGCTGCGCGTGGACACGGGCTGCATCGTCGCGATGGAGGCCCAGGTGCAGTACGACATCCAGATGGTGCCGGGCGTGAAGACTGCCCTCTTCGGCGGCGAGGGCCTGTTCTTCGCGACGCTCTCGGGACCGGGTCGCGTGATGCTCCAGACGATGCCGTTCTCGCGACTGGCCGATCGCATCCTCGCCGCCGCCCCGCGCGCCGGCGGGCGACAGATGCAGGAGAGCGGCGGCTCCGCGCTCGGCGTCATGGGCGGCGTGGTGCTGGGCGGACTGCTCGGCGGTAGAGACTAGACAGTCAGGGCGTGGCTTTCACCGGCGGCTTGTTCTTGAAATCACCTGCGCGAAAGATCGAGATCTTCGACGGATCGAGATACTTCCGCACCGCCGCGTTCACCTGGTCCACCGTCAACGCATTCACGGCCGCGTCGAACGCGGTGTCGTATGCCATCGTGCGACCGGCGAACCGGCGCGCGATCAGGGTGTTCACCAATTCGGGGTCGTTCGCGCGCGACTGGAGGCGCTGCTGGAGCAGGCCCGGCTTCGCCGCCTCCACCTCCTTGACGGTGAAGCCGCTCTTGAGCGCCTTGTCGAGCTCCTCGCGCATCGCGGCCACCAGCCGGTCGACATTCGTCGGATTGTAGATGGCCATCACGCTGAAGCTCCCCGCGCGATCCAGGCTCGCCACGTTCAGCGACGACCCCACACCGTAGCTGATACCCTCCTGCTGCCGCAGCCGAGTGGCCAGCCGCGAGTTGATGAATCCGCCGCCGAGGATGAAGTTGGCCAGCGACATCGCGGGGTAGTCCGGGTCGTCATCGCGGAGCGGCACGTTCTGCACGGCAGCGATGAACGCGTTCGCCTTGTCGGGAGTCTCGATGACGATTGTGGTGGAATCGACCACCGGCGCAAGGCGCACCACCCGCTCGAAGGGCTGCGCGCTCTTCCAGCTGCCAAAGAGCGAGCGCGCCAGCGCAGCGGTCGAATCGGCGTTCATGTCGCCCACCACCGCGAGGTCCGCCGACGAAGCACCCAGGAAATCCTGGTGGAACTTCCGGATCTGTTCGATCGTCACGCCGCCGATCTCCGCGATCTGCTCTTCCGGCGTCATCGCGTAGGACGGATGGCCCTTGGGATACGGGCTCATGCGCCGCTGCATGGCCACGCTGGCCTTCATCTGCGGCTCGCTCTTGATCGTCTCCAGCTGGGCAATCTGCTCCTGCTTCAACTTCTCCAGCTCCGACGCATCGAACCGTGGCGTCCTCAGCTCGCTCGCCACCAGCGCAAGCACCGCGGGCAACGCATCGTGCGTCGACTCGATGTTGGCGTTCACCGAGTTGCCGCCTCCACCGATGAACACCCTTGCCTTGAGCTTGTCGAGGGAGTCGCTCACCTGCTGGCGAGTGAGTGCCGTGGTGCCGCGCGACAGCAGTTCCTGCATCAGTGAGTTGACCGTAGCCGTGCCCATCAGCGAGGTGGCCGTGCCGTAGCGGAGCGACAACTGCGCGCGCACGACCGCGCCGCGCGTGCTCTTGGGCAGCAGGGAGAGCTGCAGCCCATTGGGCAGCACGGAGCGCCTCGTCCGGGTGTCGATGTTCGATGGGGACGCGTCGAACGCCTCGCCCGCCTGGGCGAGGGCGCGTCCCTTGTAGCCGGTCACCA
>JACMOE010000513.1 GCA_014378185.1 Gemmatimonadaceae bacterium
GATGGAGGTCGGCGGCCACCGGCGACAGCGTCGCAATCGTGGTAGGACTGTTCGTGCGAGCGGGAGCCACAAACGCCTGATCCCAGTAGATCTGCATGTTGGTGCGCAGGCGAACGTGGTGATCCGCGGTGGGAAACCGGCCCGCGAGGTCGATCACCATCGTCTTGTTCTTGCCGGAGGGAAAGCCGATGTCCGCGATCGCGGTGCGCCATTGTCCGCTCGCATCGCGCACCTCGATCGAGGGCGACGACAGCTTGATGGCGTGCTGCTGCGCGAGGGCGACATTGATGCTGGCGTCGGTGGGATAGATCCAGCCGCGCAGGAAGAGATAGGTATCGGGCCGCCCAGCCGTGGCGCCGAGGTCCATGATGAGATCGTGCGGCTGCACTACACCCTGGTACTGCGTGGGGGTGAGGTTCGAGACGAATACGTCGTCGCTCTCGCGCAGCGCGGGCAACACGTTGTTTCCACGTTCATCGATGGCGCTGAGCGGGGCCTCGCGGTGCGCCACCTGGAAGAGGCGCAGCTTCACCGGGCCGGGCGGAACAAAGCGTTCGTCGACGAATACGTCCACCGAATCCGGGTGGTCCACGGTGAGCAGCTTGACCTCATCCGCATACGCTGTTTCCCAGAGTTCCTCCGTGAGTTGGAGGAGGTAGCGTCCGTTGCGGGGCTGGAGCGCATCGCCCGGAATACGGAGGTATTCCTGTGACGCGCCCGCGGGAGCAAACGCGCTCGTGCTGCCCATGAGTCCGAGCGGCATGCCCAGTGCGCTGCGCCACATGGCGTCCGTCACAAAGCGGAAGCGCGTGCCATCCCACGTGTAGGCAAAGGCGCACGATCCCTTGAGCGACTCCCGCTCGACGACGGTCTGGTCGGTACCCGGGAAGTAGACGACCTGCGGCACGCCGTTGGGCCACTCGATGCGAAGCACGTCGGCCTTGAGGTGCGACCCCAGGCCAAAGTGCGTCCGTCGGGCGGTGGCCACGCGCGTCTGGTAGATCTCGCTGGCGCGCAGTTCCACCCTGGCGCCGATGCCGAACGAGTTGTTCTTGCCACTACCGGTGCCAAGTCCCTTCAGCACGACGTTCACGGCGAGATTGCTGTTTCCACCATCGTTGCGCAACAGGCGCGGCGCGCCGGCGTCGTCCACGAGGACAAGATCCTCATCGCCGTCGTCATCGATGTCCGTGACGGCGATTGCCGACGCTCCACCCTCGCGCACGGCGCTCGGGATCAGTGATGAACGATCCAGGAACTTGCCCGTACCATCGTTCCGGAACAGGAACACGCCAGGGGCACCCTTGTCACGCTGCGCGGATGTGCTCACTACCAGGTCGAGCCAGCCGTCATTGTCGTAGTCCACGAACGTTGCCGTCGACCCTGTCATGCCGCGGAGCAGCTGCAGTGCCGTACTCGAGCGGCGATCGCGAGTGAATGTCCCATTTCCATTGTTGAGCCAGAGCGCGGCTTCACCACCCTTGGTGCTCGCAACGAAGAGATCGAGGAAGCCGTCGTTGTTGTAGTCACCCACCGCCGTGGCCGTCGAGCCGCCCGGGA
>JACMOE010000514.1 GCA_014378185.1 Gemmatimonadaceae bacterium
ACGCAGCTGCACGTCATCGGTCACGCGATATTGCGCCGATACCTGAGGCCGGGTGGATTGGACGGAACGCCCGTCCGGCGCCATATCCCGCTCCTGACGAAGCGTGAACGCACCCATTCCGCGTCCCCGCTGCACCTGCATGTTCTGCATGAGCGTGAGCGCCGCCATGCGGATGCCGTCCGACTGAGTGGCAAACCCCCCTTCCAACGTTGCGGAGGGCGTTGCCAGTGTCATCAGCCGCGATCGGAGCGCCACCGCCGGAATGAAATCCGGACGCTTGGCGGCAAGCGTATCCAGCATCCCGAGTGCGAGGTCCGGGCGACCCATCCACGCGAGTGACTCCGCCAGCAGGTACTGCGTCTCCGCATCGGCCGGCGCCTTGACGAGCGCCTCGCGGAACACCCGTTGTGCCTTCCGATGCCGCCCGAGCCAACTCAACACCTGTGCCTTGCCGCGTCGTGCGTCGGCATTCGTGGAATCGAGGCGCAGAACGGCGTCGTATTCCGCCTGCGCCAGACGCAACTTGTTGCTCCACGAGGCGATCCGGGCGTACGCGATCCGGGCCGGAATGTCGTTCGGCCACGCTTCGGCTACCCCACGCGCCTCCACGATTGCTTCGCCAAAGGCGCCCGCGGATACCAGCGCCTGCGCCAGGATGACCCGCGTGCCGCGCCGCTCGTCGGCCGGCAGGTCGGTCCACGTGAGGATCTCGCGATACAACGGCACCGCCTCCGCCGGCTTGTTCGTGGCATAGATCTGGTCGGCCAGTGCACGCAGAAGATTCCGCCGCTCGCTCTTGTCACGGGCGATCATCGCGCGCAGGAGTTCTCCAGAACGCGCGTGGTCTCCGCTGTCGCTCGCCGTGAATGCGGTTCGCAGTGCCACACTGCGGTCGTACGGAATCATCTGTGCGCCCAACCCCCGAGGGAGTAAGCTCGCGAAAAGCATGGCAGCAATCTCGAGTCGTATCACGGAATTCTGATTTATTGGAAGTGTTGCGGCGCCACCGTCGGCCCCGTGCGCGCTCCGGTGCATGCCGGAACATCGTTGACCTGTCGTCTCCCCGCCAATTGGGATGCAACGCAAGCAGGAAGTCGACGTCGCCCAGCGCTGCCGGCTCTGCTTCAGCTGTCCTGGCCTACCGCGTATGGTACTGCATCAGCCGCCGGATTGGCGAGGATCACGTTCGAGGCGTGGAAGTCTGGGTGCCGCGGTGCAACCGATGACTACGACGCCCGGTCGGCCACTGCGACGACCACCGCGAGCGCCCGACCGATGCCCATCGCGCCATCCGCATTGTCATACCACTCAGCGGATGTGTGAATGCTACCGCCGCGGCCGCCCGCCCCGATTGCTATGGCCGGAATACCGAGACTGACTGGCACATTTGCATCGGTGGAGGCCGTGGCAAGCTCCGGTGTCCGGCCGATGATCGACGTCGCATCCATTGCGGCACGCACAAGCGGGTGCGCGTCGTCAATGTGTCCGCACGGACGATCGCCGATGACGTTGATCGCGAACGACAGCGGTGTGGTACCCGGCGCGCGGCGCGCATTCTCCTCGTGCGCGGCCACGCGCACCGCCTGGTGGATGTCGGCGGCGCAGCGCGCCAGTACCGCTGCGCTCGATGAGCGAAGATCCACCTCCAGCCACGCCTCTGCGGGAATGGCATTGATGCTGATGCCTCCGCCGATGCGGCACACCGACAGCGTGGTGCGCGGCGTGCGGGGCAGGGGAAGCGCCGCGAGCCTTGCCGCCGTTGCTCCAGCCGCATGCACGGGATTGGGCATGCCGAACGATGCCCAGCTGTGGCCACCTTCACCGTGAAACACGACGCGAAATCGGCGGGCGCCAAGTGCCTGGGTGACGATGCGTTCGTCGCCGGCACCGTCGAGTGCGATGCACGCCGCGGGCGGCTGGACCGCGGTGGCGAACAGGTGCTTCACGCCACGCAGGTCGCCCGCGCCCTCTTCCCCGACCGTCGCGGCGAACAGCACGGGGCGGCGTGTGCAAAGCGTGGTGCCATCGATGGCCTCCGCGAGCGCGAGCATCGCAGCGAGCCCGCGCGAATTGTCCACGATGCCAGGGCCGCTCAGGTGCGCCCCATCGCGTTCGACCGTCACGGGCGTACCGGCGGGAAAGATGGTGTCGAGGTGCGCGCACACCAGCACCGGTGCAATGTCGGCCGCACCACCGCGCGTGCCGAGCACGTTGCCGACGTCGTCGATGCGTACGTGGCTCAGCCCGAGGCGCCGGAACCGCTTGGCGACCCATGCGCCGCGCGCCTGCTCGCTGCCGGTAGGCGACGGAATTTCCGACAGCGCGATCTGGGTGGCGATGGTGCGGTCGTCGTGCGCGGTGAGCCGAACGCGCGCCGGGGCAAGCCGCTCGTAGAGCGCGGCAAACTCCCTGGAGGTGTGAGCGGTGCCGGTGCGCATGCATGATCTATGGCTGGCGGTTGCCGGGCGGCGCAAGGCTTTCTCCCATTCCGACTTCTTGCGGGGATCTGGTTGAAACCCAAAAGCCTTGACCACAGAGGTCACAGGGGTCACGGGGGGTACGGAGAAAAAATCCCGTCCATCGTTTCCCTGTGTCCCCTGTGTCCCCTGTGTCCCCGGTGGTTTATTTGTCGTTGCCGTTGATTACTCATGTCACCTTCCCAGCAGTCAACGATGAAGCAGGAATGACCGACGACCCACGCCCCACACTCGGCCGGAACGTCTATGCCCTCGCGGCGGTGAGCCTCCTCACCGACGTGTCGAGCGAGATGATCTACCCGCTGCTGCCGGTATTTCTCACCAGCGTGCTCGGCGCCAATGCCAGCTTCATCGGCGCCATCGAGGGCGCGGCGGAAACCACGGCGGCGCTGCTGAAGCTCGCAAGCGGCTGGTGGTCCGACCGAGTGCAGAAGCGCAAGCCACTCGTGGTCGCGGGGTATGCCATCGCGTCGCTGATGCGACCACTCGTGGCCATTGCGCACTCCGCGTCGCAGGTGCTCATGATTCGCGTGGCGGACCGCGTGGGGAAGGGGATCCGCAATGCTCCTCGCGATGCATTGCTCGCGGATTCCGTGCACCCGAGTATCCGGGGCCGGGCGTTCGGCGTGCACAGGACGGGCGATCACATTGGCGGCGTGCTCGGTCCCCTCATCGCTTTTGTGCTGCTGAGCCGGCACATCGCGGAATTGCGGACGGTGTTCTGGCTCGCTGCCATTCCGGGCCTGCTGTCGGTGGTGGTGGTCATCCTGTTTGTGCGCGAAGTGCCGCGACCGGCCACTGAGCCCGCTCGCGCAAAGAATGCTCCGCTAGACCTCACGCAGCCGCTGGGCGCCACGTTCTGGCGCGTGCTCACCGTGATCTTCCTGTTCACGCTCGGCAACTCCACCGACGCGTTTCTCCTGCTCCGCGCCAACCAGCTCGGTGTGCCGGTAGCGCTCGCGCCCGTGTTGTGGGCTGCATTGCATGTGGTGAAATCGGCTTCGAGCGTACCGGGCGGCGCGCTGTCGGATCGTATCGGCCGCCGGCCCACGCTCGTCGCGGGCTGGCTACTGTACGCCGCCGTCTATCTCGGCTTTGCGCACGCAGCTGTGGCCTGGCAGGCGTGGGCGTTGTTCGGCGCATACGGAATATTCTTCGGCCTTACCGAGGGCAGCGAGCGCGCACTCATTGCGGATCTGGTGGGACCGATGCGGCGCGGCACGGCGTTCGGCTGGTACAACCTTGCCATCGGGCTCGGCGCGTTGCCCGCGTCGATCCTCTTCGGGTACGTGTGGGACCATGCTGGTGCGCCCACCGCGTTCGTGATGTGCACGTCACTGGCAGCGGCTGCCGGGCGGGGAATGCTGTTCGTGGGGAGAGCGGTGTCAGCGGCGGGTGCTTGAGGTCACCTTCCCAGCGTGGGGGGCTGAGATCGAGGCCGCTGGTGACGCTGGCTCGTTTTCTCAGGGGGGAGTGTGGCCGGGTAGCGCCTCGCTGAACAGGGGATATATTCGCGGTCGGGACGCCGTTCACCGGGCCCCAACGTGAATTCGTGCAGGAAACGTGTCGACGTACGTGTACGGTCCCCGCGACGCAGTGGGGTAGCTGGCTGGATCCCCTGCCCACCACCGGAGCCATTCATGAAGAGAGTCGTCACCCTCGGGCTACTCGCCGCAGCGCTCACCGCGTGCTCGGATGTCCCACCGATATCCGCACCTGTCGCCCTGTCCCCCGGTACGGCGTCCGCCTCGCGCGGCGGCGTTCCGATCCTCGACAGCTACATCGTGGTGTTCAAGGAGAGCGTGTCGGACGTGGATGCCGCGTCCAACGACCTCGCCACGAAGTCGGGCGGCCGCGTGAAGCACACATACCGGTTCGCCCTGAAGGGAATGGCTATTCAGCTTCCTGCCGCCGCGGCGGCGGCGCTCGCGAACGATCCGCGCGTGGAGCGCGTGGAACAGGACCAGACGATGGCCATTTCCACCGAGCAGGCCGGCGCCACGTGGGGAATCGATCGGATCGACCAGCGTGCGCGGCCGCTGAGCGGCACGTACGTGTACAACGCCGATGGCACCGGCGTGACGGTGTACATCATAGATACCGGCATCAATTTCACTCACAGTGAGTACGCTGGACGCGCCAGCACCGGTGTGGACGAGATCACGGTGGGCGGGACGGCCGCGGATTGTAACGGTCACGGCTCTCATGTGTCGGGAACGGTCGGAGGTACCACCTACGGCGTCGCCAAGAACGTGAAGCTCGTAGCGGTGCGCGTGCTCGACTGCAATGGATCGGGATCAAACTCGGGTGTCATTGCCGGCATCGATTGGGTCACGGGCAATCGGGTGCTGCCAGCGGCGGCGAACATGAGCCTGGGCGGCGGCTTCTCCGCGACGCTCAACTCTGCGGTGGATCGGTCCACGGCCGCGGGCGTGACGTACGCAATCGCGGCGGGCAACAGCACCGCGGATGCGTGCAACTCGTCCCCGGCGAGCGCGGCCTCCTCCATCACG
>JACMOE010000060.1 GCA_014378185.1 Gemmatimonadaceae bacterium
CCTGGCGCAAGGCTTCGACGAGGATCCCGCGAGCGCCACCTGGCTGCCGAGTGGCATCCGGTTTCTTGCGGCACAGGGTACGGCGCAGAAGCTGTTCGCGCTCGATCCGGCCACGGGCGTTACGCGGGTGCTGTTGTCTGCACCGGATGTCATTCGGTCCGCGAGCTTCTCGCGCGATGGTTCGGTGGTAGCGTTCACTGCGGAGAATGCCACGACCCTGCCCGAGATCTTTCGCACGACGCTCAATGGAGGGCAGCCTGTCCGCGTCACCAACATGTCCGCGCAGGTGGCCGGTTGGTCGCTGGGCACTCGGGAAGTCACGTCGTGGACCAGCACGGATGGTGCGCGCATCGAAGCCGTGCTGTACAAACCGGCGGGATACGAACCGGGTCGGAGGTATCCGCTGATGGTGGTGATTCATGGCGGTCCAACGGGCGTATCGCGCCCGACGCTGTCGTACGGCGGCACGTACCCCGTGGAGCAATTCCTCGCGAAGGGCGCGGTGGTGCTGATGCCGAACTATCGCGGGTCTGCTGGCTACGGCGAGAAGTTCCGCTCGCTGAACGTGCGCAACCTTGGCGTGGGTGACGCGTGGGACGTCCTGTCCGGCGTGGACGCGTTGATCGCCCGCGGGATCGTGGACTCCACGCGCATGTCGAGCATGGGATGGAGTCAGGGCGGGTACATCTCCGCGTTCCTCACCACCACGTCGAAACGCTTCAAGGCCGTCTCGGTGGGTGCCGGCATCTCGGACTGGATGACGTATTACGTGTCAACCGACATTCATCCCTTCACGCGCCAGTACCTCAAGGGCACGCCGTGGAGCGATCCGGCGATCTATGCAAAGACGTCGCCCATCACGTACATCACCCAGGCTTCCACGCCCACGCTCATTCAGCATGGCGAGCTCGATCGGCGCGTGCCCATCTCGAACGCGTACGAGCTCTATCAGGGACTGCTGGATGTCGGCGTGCCAGCGCGGCTCATCGTGTACAAGGGATTCGGGCACGGCATCACGAAGCCGAGGGAGCAGCTCGCGGCCAACTGGCACAACTGGCAGTGGTTCTCGAAGTACATCTGGGACGAGGAGGTCGCGTTGCCGGTGGAGAAGGAAGGGGCTGTGCCCAGCCACTGAGTGTGTGCCGCCCACGATCCGGACGCGTCCAGGTGCGTACCCCCGACTTATCCGGTACCACCACTTCGCATGCAGCAAGCACCGCCAAGGCACCAAGCAGCACGAGGCGCCACTCCTGCACGAACACGCTGCCCGACAATTCCGCCACAACGAGTTGACGGTCTCGCTTGATGGACTCCACAGAGCGATGGGATGCACACAGAGGATCGCGAATGCGGTCGCAAAGTACGCGAACAGCCCGTCTCGCATCCATCGCCAGCACGTGAGGGCATTCACGCCTGTTCAGGTTCGGGTTCTGAATTTTTAGGGACGGCTGACGCATCGCGCAATGATTCCGTAAGTTGATGCATGCGCACCCCATCTTCCCGCCATGCCATCGTCGCCGCGCTTCTTGCGGCGCCGATCATCACTCCCGGCTCCTGCGCACTCGCGCAGTCAGTACGCCGCGCCGCCGACACCGTCGCGCGGCCCTTCGGCACGCTGCGAGAGCAAGCCGACCAGCAGCAGCGCTGGCTGGATACGCGCATGGCCACCGTGCTGCCCGCCCTCCTGCGCAAGCACGGCGTAGACATGTGGGTCGTCCCGATGCGCGAATACAACGAAGATCCGGTGTTCACTTCGCTCGTCTCGCCCACAACGTTCGCTGCCCGTCGGCGCACCATCTACGTGTTCTTCGATCAGTGTGCGCCACGACCCGGTACGAAACCGAAACCCGACTGCAAGGTCGAGCGCATTGCACTGGGCGGCACCTCGCAGGGCGGTGTCTTCACGGCGGTACGCTCCACAGCGAAAGCCTCCGGCCCCGCCGGCACACGCGCCAACGAGACGGCGGAGCTGTGGGGCGATGCGCAGTGGCAAGTGCTCAAGCAGACCATCGAGGCGCGCAGCCCGCGAGTCATCGCGATCGACCGGTCACGCACCTTCGCCTTCTCCGACGGTCTCTCGTCTGGTGAGCTCGAAGGCATGAGCGCTGCACTCGGCCGCAAGTGGACGTCGCGCTTTCGCAACGCGGAGTCGTTGCCGCTCGAGCTCATCGCCACGCGCGTGCCTGAGGAACAAGTGTTCTACGAACAGCTCACGCGCCTGGCGTGGACAGTGATCGATACCGCGTTCTCGAACGTCGTGATCACGCCCGGCGTCACGCGCACCAGCGACGTGGTATGGTGGATGCGCCAGCGCGTCAATGACCTCGGGCTTGGCACTTGGTTCCATCCGTCGGTGGAAGTGCAACGACGCGGCGCCACGGAGGCGCAGTTGGGTGACGATCCCGTCATCCAGCGTGGTGACGTACTGCATTGCGACTTCGGCATCACCGCGCTGCGCTTGAATACCGACACGCAGCACATGGCGTATGTCCTGCGCGATGGTGAGACGGCGGCGCCTGCAGGGCTCCAGACGGCATTGTTCGCGTCGAACCGGCTTCAGGACATTCTCCTCGCTGAACTGCGTCCCGGTCGCACCGGCAACGAGATCCTTCGTGCGTCGCTCGCACATGCGCGTTCCGATGGCATCGACGGCACCATCTACAGTCACCCTATTGGATTGAATGGCCATGGTGCCGGCCCACTCATCGGACTGTGGGATTACCAGGATGGCGTTCCGGGCCGCGGCG
>JACMOE010000515.1 GCA_014378185.1 Gemmatimonadaceae bacterium
ACAGCAGACACGAAACGCAGTTAGTTCTGTCGCGGCTCCTCGCGAAGGATTGCTCGCACAAGCGACCGCTTGGAATACTCGCCAACACTCACCAGCCCCACCAACGGCTCACGTCCAAGCACTCGACGCTGAATCGCCCGCTCGCTGTATCCGCTCGCTGCGAGCGCGTGCACTTCACCCATCGTGTCCTCCAGCCACGCAACCTTCGCGCGCAACATCGCCGTCGCATTCTCCACCACGCCACGATGCGCATCGAGCAGGATCCGCGGTTCCAGGGCCGCGATCGCGCGCAGACTCCGCACCAGGCCCAATGGTGATTCGTGCAGGTGCGCCACACGCACCTTTACTCCGAGAAACAAGTCGCCGCTCGCCACGATGCGCCGTTCCGCATCCCACACCACCAGGTGGTCCGCCGTATGTCCCGGTGTCGCCACCACCTCAAGGGGCGCGACATCGAACACCGTGACGCCCTCGCGAAACGGCTCCGTTCTGCCCCATACGAAGCGACGATACGCGCCGATGCGCGGACGCGCGCGCAACGTGGCTTCACACTGCGGATGCATGAGCAGCGGCAGACCCAGCCGTGCCAATGCCGGCGCATTGCCTGAGTGGTCCTCGTGCCAGTGCGTAATCACGGCGCCACGAGGCGCCAGCGCCTTGACCGCACCCAACAGCGCACGCCTGGCGCCCGGAAATCCGCTGTCCACCAGCACGCCGTCCAGCAGGTACGCACTCACCTCGTAACCCACGGCCCGCCCGCGCCAGCCGCTCATCGCCAGGCGCATTACCCCGGGCTCGATTTCCTGAACCGCTAAGCTCACTGTACTCGCCCCGGATTTGCCTGCATGGTGGGCGGACGATAGAATGAAGGCATGCGGCGCCCGACCCACGGTCGGGCGTCAACTTTTTTCTGTGTCCCGCAGTACGGTAGCCTCATGATCGAAGCGCTCAAAGCAAAGCTCGGGGATGAAGTCGAGAAACTCCAGTTCGAGCTCAATGTCACCCTGCCCGGCGAGATTCGCCGCGCCGTGGAAATGGGCGACCTCCGGGAGAACAGCGAATACAAGGCCGCACTCGAGCGCCAGCAGTTCGTGCGCGCGCGACTCAACCAGCTGCGCGAGCGCCTGAGCAAGCTCTCCTCGATCGACGTCACCCAGATCGCGACCGACGCGGTGGGCCTTGGCTCGCACGTCGTGGTTGCGGACGAAAAGACGGGCGCCAAGGAGGAATACGCATTGGTCTTCGGCGATGCGCTCGAGTTCGAGGAGGGACAGGTCACGATGTCGTCCCCCATCGGCCGCGCGCTGCTCGGCAAGAAGGTGGGCGAAGTCGCGCTCCTCAAGCTGCCCACCATGCTGCGCAAGCTCGTGATCACGGAACTCAAGACCATCCACCAGCTGAAGGAAGACGAGGGCTGAGGCGCCGCGCGAACGCGCCGCGGCTTGGCGGCAGTCGCTGCGTCACGCCTCCACGGTGAACAGGCGTGCAACTTCGGCGTCGTACGCTGCGAGTGCACCTGCCGTCTCGTCTTCACTCCAGCCAAGCCATGTCCCGACTCGGCCCGCCACGTTGCGGGCTGCGGTGCGACCATGGTCGACGGTCTCGAACGCCACCGGCGTGCGACGGATCAGCAGGTCGCCCAGCGTACGCGCCAGCTCCTCCGTAACGCCATGCTGAAGCTCGGCCAGCAGGTACGGACGGTCGGGCGCCACTCGC
>JACMOE010000516.1 GCA_014378185.1 Gemmatimonadaceae bacterium
ATTGGTCACCTGTCTCGGTTGCACACGCGTCGTCCCAGGCCGTTCGGCCGCGCTTGGCCTTAGTAGTAATACCCGAAAATGATGTCCATCTCGTCGTCGCTCGTGAGGCCGAAGAAGATGTTGCGCGTCGTGGTGTTGTTGTACGTCACGATCGAGCGCAGCCCCTGGCCCTTGTCCAGCACGATGGGCACCGCATAGTTCACGAGTGCCGGGTGCTCCCAGTCGGTGTTCTCGTACACCAGCTCCCCGTCGCGCGGGCCGCCAACGATGCGGATCTGGTACTTCGTGCCCCGCGCGTGCATGTGCGACGTGAGGCCGGTGATCGTCGTCTGCGCGCCAAAGGTGAAATCCTTCTGCACCACCGTCACCTGCCCCGCAGGCAGCACGATGCCGGTGTTCTGGAGATTGAGCGTCGAGAGGGGATGCACGACCTGCGCGGCCGGGACCGTATACAGGTTCACGTACGCCTCGCCCTGCACCTTGCTGGCCGTGTGGTTTGCGTAGTGCACGTTGAGATCGATGGACGCGTTCGCGGGAATCCTCAACGCCGTGCCGGCCGGAAACGTGTAGTCGCTGCGCGGCTGCATGGAGCCGCCCAGGAACACGTGGTAGCCCATGGCCACCATGTTCGCGAGGTTCATGGACCCGTCGGCATTCCGGATGTCGCGCACCACATCCGTGCCCGGCACCAACTGGCTCGGCGTCTTCGGATCCATCGTGTACAACACGAAATGGTGGCTGAACGGCCGCATGGACGTCTCGATGCGGTTCACGTAGATGTCGGCCGAGTTGCCCACCCTGCGATAGTTGAACAGTTCACGCTCGAAGTTGGCGGATACGTCGAACGGGTCCACCCTGAGCTGATAGCCGGTGCCCGCCGCCGGTAGAGCGAGCGGCACGAAGGGCGGTGATGATTGCGCGGACTTGTCGGCCAGCAGCGCCGCACTCGCCACGACGCCCGCCCTGGGCGCACCGGCGGCGATCCATTGCCGCACGAACTCGAGCTGCCCCACGGTGAGACCGGCGGTGCCGGTGGGCATGGGGTTGCCGTAGTCGCGCGCATGGTGGCCCGGCGGGAACACGAGCTTGTGGTACAGGAGGCTGGAGTCCGGCTTGCCGACCATCACGCGCCAAAGGCCGTCGGCCAGCGCGTTCGGCGTGGTGGGTTTCACGCCCACCAGCTGGTCGTACGCCACGTCCGCGGTGAGTGCGAGGCCTGCCTGTGCCCCCGCGCCAACGTGGCAGTTGGCCGTTGCGCAACTGGGCGTCAGGATGGTGGTCTGGATCAGGGCGAAGCTCGCCGCGCCCTCCATGGGCGACGGCGCTGGAGCGCTCGTACCGCCGCTGGCCGCATCGCCGCCGCAACCGATCAGGGAGAGGACCGACACCGCGATCAGGTTGCGCGGCCGAATCAGGCGGATCGCCATGGCAAAAACCAGTGAGAAGGAGCCCGACAGCGCCAGGGTCCCCGAGCGACTACCGCCCGGGGACCCTGCAGTGTACTGCCAAACTCAACTCTTCGCTCGTACCGCTTCCACGTTGATCTCGATCTTCACCTCGTCGCCGAGCGTCACGCCACCGCCCTCGACGACACGGTTCCATTTCACGCCGTAGTCCAGCCGGTTGATGGTGGTAGACGCATCGAAGCCGACGCGATCCGTCTGCTGGCCGGATCCCTTCTGGATGCCGTTGAAGTGTCCGTCAAGCACCACGGCCTTCGTCAC
>JACMOE010000517.1 GCA_014378185.1 Gemmatimonadaceae bacterium
AACGCGTCGCTCGCCTTCGCGGTCACGTTCGTGCTGTTCTGGTACGCCATCCTCTACTACATGTACAAGCGGGATATCATCTTCAAGGTGTGAACGGGTAAGCGGGGGACCGGCTCGCTAGATTGAGCCGAGCGTAGCGACTGCCGCCCCCGATGCTGGAACGCGAGTTGCCCTTCACCTCCCTGATGATCAAGTCCATTCCCGGGCCGCGTGCCCTTCGTGCCGCGGTCGCCACTGTCATGGCTGCCAGTATCCTGACCGTCGCCTCGCCCGCGCGAGCGTCTGTTGCCGCTTTTTCCATCGCGTCGCCGCCGCAGGCGTCAGCGAAGCCCAAGGCCAAACGTGGGAAGAAGAAGCCGGCGCGGTCGAAAGCGCCGCGCCGGCCGGCTGGTCCGCCGCGCACGGCCTGGACATCGCCACGAAGCCTTCCCGCGCTGCGATCCGACATCGATGGCATGCTCAGCACCAGGGTGCGGGGCGGCAAGTTCGGCGTCATGATCGTGTCCCTCTCGCGCGGCGACACGCTGTTCTCGCAGAACGCCGGTGAGATGATGCAGCCGGCATCCACCATGAAGCTCTTCTCCACCGCCGTGGCGCTCGACCGCTACGGCCCTGAGCACTCGTTCTCCACCGACGTGCTTCGCGACGGAACAGTGGCACCAGATGGCACCGTGCAGGGCAACCTCTACCTCCGCGCTGACGGCGACCCGTCCATGTCGGCGCGCTTCTACAAGGACGCAAACCTGCCCATGGCCACGCTCGCTCGGGCCGTGGCCGCAACGGGCGTGAAGAAGGTCACCGGCGACCTCGTGTTCGACGCGAGCGCATTCGACGATCGCAAGATTCCCGAAGGCTGGAAGACGAAATACCTCGGCTCCGCCTACGCCGCGAAGGTCTCGGCGCTCTCGCTCAACGAGAACCTCGTCTGGGTGGTGGTGAGCCCGGCGGGCAAGGTGGCGCAAGTCACGCTCGATCCCGTGACGACCACCATTCCGCTGCGCAGCAACGTGCGCGTTGTTGGCGGCCGAAGGGGCCGGATCACGGCGCATCGCGCCTCCGACGGCGGCATCGACGTGAGCGGCACCATCGGTTCGATGAGCGGCCCGCTGCGCTATTCACTGGTGGTGGACGATCCCGCGCTGTTCACGGCGGGTGCACTCCAGGGCGCGCTGCAGAACGTGGGGGTCACGGTGGCCGGCAAGGTGCGTGCGGCACGCACGCCAGCCACGGCGACGAAGGTCGCGAGCTTCGCATCACCGCCGCTGTCGCAAATCGTGTCCGAGATGAATCGCGAGAGCATCAACATCGTGGCCGAGCTGTTGTTCCGCGATGCGGGCCGCGCCGCGGCGCCGGATGGCATGAGTTCCGCCGACGTGGGGCTCGCAAATCTCCGCGACTTCCTTGGCAAGAAGGTGGGTGCGGATCCACAGGCCATTCGCGTGTATGATGGATCGGGGCTGTCCACGCTCGACTTCCTCACGCCGCGCACCATGGTGCAGCTGCTCAGCTATGCGCACCGTGGTCCATGGTCCTCTGCCTTTCACGGCTCCCTTCCGGTAGCGGGCGAATCGGAGCTGCTGCGGAAGCGCATGCGCGGCACGCCGGCAGAAGGCAACCTGCATGCGAAGACAGGCACCACCGACACCGTGATCGGCCTGGGCGGCTTTGTCACTGCGAAGGACGGCGAGATCGTCGCCTTCTCGTTCCTCTACAACGGTGCCGACCGCTGGAACGCAAAGGCGACGATGGATGCCATGGGTGCGACGCTGGCGAATTTCGTACGGGACTAGCGCGCGTCAGCCGTTCGACTCGACCAGGTCCATTCCGCGCTTTCGCAGCTCCGCGATGTACGCCACCGCCGGCATGCATTCATCCGGCGTCCACACACCGGGCGGCCCCACCTCTCGGCGCGCCTGCATCTGGCCCGTGATGGAGAGTGAGTAGCCCGTGGTGCGCATCATCGCACTGATGCCGTGCCGCTCATCGAACCGGTCGATCAAGTCAAAACGACGAGTGGCCGCGGTGCCTCCTTTCGTTCCGGTCACCGTCACGCGGAGCGCAAGCAGGTCCTTCTCCGCCGGCTTCGTGAGTTTCGGCCCCACCACGCTCACGAACAGATCGCGAGGCACCACCTTTGTCCCCTTCACATCGACGGCCTCGAGGTCCAGCAGCCCCAGTTCACGGATGGTCTTCATGATCGCCGCGTGACCTGGATAGCGGAGCGTCTTGTACTCCATCGTGGGGATCGTGCCTTCGTAGCGCAGCGCCATCGTGGACAGGCCACCAGCTGTGTGAAACGCCTCGAGCGTTCCCACGGGCGCCGGAAACTCCACCGCCTCCAGCTCCGACAGCGCCGTGACCTGCACGCGCTTGCCCTTGCGCACTACCCAGGAGAGCGTGGTGTAGTAGTCGAGCACTCCTTCCAGCGAATACACGATCTGGTAGTTGAGCGGCGGCTCGGGATGCTGCGGCAGGCCACCCACGAAGATGCGAACAGAGTCCACCGTGTCGAGCTGCGCGATACCATGCTGCGAGAGGATATTCACCATCCCCGGCGCCACGC
The DNA here is from genome assembly GCA_014378185.1 of Gemmatimonadaceae bacterium. GTDB lineage: Bacteria > Gemmatimonadota > Gemmatimonadetes > Gemmatimonadales > Gemmatimonadaceae > AG11. Next base: position 2,564 of record JACMOE010000517.1, read on the forward strand.
CGCAGTCCGGCACGACCGTCACTCCCTTCGCCACCGCCTTGTCCGCCAGCGCCTTCTGCTGGAGCACGATCTCCGTGTTCCCGCCAAGGTCGCAAAAATGCACGCCGGCCTCGACTGCGCACTCGGCGAGCTGCAAGTTGAAGTAGTACGGAATGGCGCTCATCACCGCGTCGCTCTCGCGCATCAGCGCGAGCACGGCCTCCCGGTCGCGCACGTCGAGCGGCGTGGGAATGAGCCGCGCACCAGCCAACGGCTTCAGGAACGTGGGCAGGTGGTCGAAGTGCAGGTCGGCGAGCCGAACCTGCGTGATGTCGGGATTCTGGAGCAGATCATAGGCACATGCCGAGCCCTGAAGGCCGGCGCCAAGGACGAGCATTCGCATTCGTTTGTCTCCATTCTGGTCGAACGGTATCGCAGACTTTCAATCTAACCGGGCATCCGCACGCGCAGCCATGCTCGGCCCCCGGAGCGCGCGCGTGCACGATCCTCGCACTGGAAATAACCATGACAAGTTCACCCATGCATGACGCGGCATCCGGCGCGGCCGATTGGCGGTCGCACCTCATCGAGGACGACGCCGGCATAGCGCACCTGCTCGCACGAACGCATCGCCTCGCCGTACTCGGCATCAAGACGGCGCAGGATTCCATGCAGCCCGCGTACTATGTCGCGGCCTACGCGCAGAAGGCCGGCATGGAGATCGTGCCGGTACCGGTCTACTACCCGGACGTGGTCGAGATTCTCGGTCAGCCGGTGCACCGCACGGTGTCCGCGATTGTCCAGCCGGTGGACATGGTGAATGACTTCCGCCGGCCGAAGGACATTCCCGCGCACGTGGCCGACATCCTTGCGGCCAGGCCGAAGGCGGTGTGGTTCCAGCTCGGCATCCGCAACGTAGAAGCAGCGGAGCAGTTCGCAAGAGCCGGTATGGACGTGGTGCAGGACCGCTGCCTGCTCGTCGAACTCCAGAACGTGGGTCGCTAGCGCACCAGCAGGAAACCGTGCAGCAGGTCGATC
>JACMOE010000518.1 GCA_014378185.1 Gemmatimonadaceae bacterium
AACGCGTCGCCGCTCCGGAGCGGTTGGGCCTGGGGCCAGGGCTACCTCGAGGGTGCGGTCGAGGCGGCAGAAGCGACGATCGGCAAGGGCAAGCTGTACCTGTTCGCCCCGGAGATCACCTTCCGCGCGCAGCCTCACGGGACCTTCAAGTGGCTGTTCAATGCGATCTACGGCGGCGGAAATCCCGTGCCGGTTCCGTAAGGCTCCGACCGCGACGACGAAGGGCTGGCTTCCGTGCGGAAGCCAGCCCTTCGCCGTTTCAACATTTCCCGGATGCCCGGCGCGTCGCGTTCACCCGCCGCTCACCCGCCGCTGCAATACGTGCAGCCTTTCTCCTGCGCGCGGTTCACCGCCAGCACGCCGGATGGCACGAGCGTCACGCCCGGCAAGAGGCCTGCAGTCCACTCGGCCTTGGCCACCTCCGGGGTGACGCCGGCATTCTTCGACAGCAGACCACTCACCACGCCGAGGGCCACGCTGCAGCAGGTGAACTGGACGCCGCGCGCAACGAGCTTGTCAACCGAGGCGTTGGGGAACATCATGTCGCCTTCGTGCGGATGACTGAGGAAGTTCCGCATGTATGGCGTCTTCGTCGTGGGGTCCATCGCCTGGACGAACTCCGCAACCCTGTACCGTGACCAGATGTCGTCGGTCAGCGCAGTGGCGATCGCGAAATGCCGGAGGCCGACCACCGCGCTCAGGTTCGCGTCGGGAATCCTGTACACGTCGTTGTAACTGTTCAGGAAGTTCATCGCGAACGTGAGCGAGAACTGATTGGTGGACGTGGCGTCGAAGAACTGCTTGTGCTTCCCGGTCAGCTTGCCGAGCCACGCTTCCGAGAAGCCGCTTCCGGATTCAACGGCATCCGGCGTCGCGGCGGAGGCGGTGGCGGGTAGCCCGGCGCCCACCATGGCGATGGCGGCCGAGCCGGTGGCGAGGGTTCCGAGGAATGCGCGTCGATCGGTGGTCTGCTTCGCGGGCGGCAACATGACTCCTCCTTGAGCAGGGAACGAGGACTACAGGAATGTCATACAGTCTGCTATAAACAGGTGGAGGCGCAAGAGCCCACGCTCGCCCGCATCAATGTCCCTGCGTTACCCCCCGATCGCCTTCTCCACCACAGCCTCAGCCTGTCTTGCAGCAGCGCGCGCGCGCGCGACCAGCCGCCGAGCCTCTTCACCGAGCGCCGCGCCGCGTGGCTTGTCGGTGAGTGACGACACATTGATGCGCACGTTGTACGCGGCTCCGACGCAACCCGCCTCTGCGAGCAGTGCGGCCACGCCCGCGTCGCTCGCGGCATTCGCATTGCCTTTCTCCGCCACGATCAGCGCGAGATCCGCGACGTCAGCGCAGGCGCGCGCCGTCTCCAACGGCACTTCGGCGGCGTGGATGAGCGCGTCGTCGACGCGGGCGATCTTGTCCCGCTTCTGCTCCTCGCTGTCCTCGGGAAGCTTGTACGCCGCGTAGACGATGGCGTACGCGGCGGCGTCGCGCGCCACCAGTGCGCTGAGGACATTGCCGAGTGCTGCGGCGCGCACCGCGATGTCGCGCATCTCGGCGTCCACGGCGACGTATTTCTTGCGGCCGATCGTGAGGCCGGCCACCATCTGCGCCAGCGCGGCGGCGAGCGCGCCGACGTGGGCCGTCACGCTGCCTCCACCGGGCGTGGGACTCGGTGACGCGACGGAACCAACGAAGCCACTCAGCGACTCACCGCCGCTGATGGCTGCGCGCACCTTGCGCTCCAGCACCATGTCAGGCGAGAAATCGCGCAGCTGCACGTGTCGTGCGGCGGCGGCGAAGAGGACGCGTTCAGGCACGAGGCCGACGATCTCGCTCCAGCTCGGCGAGACGCCATGCGCCTCCGCTTCCATCTTCACCATGTCGAACACACGGTGCAGTGGTGTCTTCTCGGTGTCCACGAGGTTCATCGACACCTGGGCCTGGCCGTCCACCTCGAAGCCCATTGCCTTGACGTAGCGCAGTCCGCCGGACGATCCGCGCAGCGCCTTTGCGACCTCCTTTGCGACAGGCATGTTGGAGGCGGGGCCGAGGTACACGTTGTAGGCCACGAGAAAGGGGCGCGCCCCGATCGCGATGGTACCGGCGGTACGGTGCACCCTGGACGGGCCGAAGTCCGGGGTGCGCTGCGGAGTGGTTCCGATGTCGTCGCGGATGCCCTCGAACTCGCCGCGACGCACATCGGCGAGATTCTCGCGATCGGGGCGTGTGGCCGCGCGCTCATAGAGGAAGACGGGGATCTCGAGCTCGCGCCCAACGCGTTCGCCCAATTGACGCGCGAGCGCGATGCAGTCTTCCATCGTGGACCCGTCGAGCGGGATGAAGGGCACGACGTCGGTGGCACCCATGCGCGGGTGCTCGCCCGTGTGCGCGCCGAGGTCGATGCGCAGGAGTGCTTCGCGAATGCCGGCGAAGGCCGCGTCGACGGCAACGTCAACTGGTGCGACGAAGGTGATGACGCAGCGGTTG
>JACMOE010000519.1 GCA_014378185.1 Gemmatimonadaceae bacterium
ATTATTGACTCGTCAGCCGGTCAACGGCTGGCCAGCACCAGCCCGGGTGGCGGAATGGCAGACGCGCTAGCTTGAGGTGCTAGTGCCCTTATGGGCGTGGGGGTTCAAGTCCCCCCTCGGGCACAGAATGAAGATCCGGTAGTTCAGGTTCTTCGCTGTGAAAATGAATAGGTCGAGACATCCAACGGATGTCCGGCCTATTTTTTTGCCCGCAATCGGATACCGAAATTCAGGCGCTCACGCCCGCTCCTCCGCGTAGCGCGGCGCCATCGACTCCATCTGCTCCATCTGCTCCATCACGAGCTTGATCGCACCGGACTGCTTGTTCGGCGGGTAGCCGTTGATGATCAGCAGCCGTTTGATCGAGGAACGGAGCTTCGCACGCACGTCGGCGCGCACGGTCCAGTCGGTGCGTACGTCCCGGCGCATCACGCCGACCAGGTCGCGGGCGATCTTGGCCAGGATGGTCTCCCCCTGCACCTCGACCGCGAATTCGTTCTGGGTGATGGCGTCGTAGAAGGCGAGCTCGTCACTCGACAAGTGGGGGGTGAAGCGCCCGCCGCGGTCGGCCTCCGCGGCCACTTCCCTGGCCAGTTCCACGAGAGCCGCGATCACACGCGCCGACGTGAGCTGCTGATTGGTGTACTTGTTCATCAGCTCGGTGATGCGCGAACTTCGCCGACCTTGATGCGGCCCTTGTCGAGTTCGTCGGAGTGCCAGTCGGGCCGCAGTTCGACGATGGCCGCGGAGAGGTTGGCACGAATCTCGGCGGGTGCCGCCCACGATCATGGCCTTGCCGCGAGGTACCGGCGCTCCGCCGTCCACGGAAAGCGCAGCTATGCGTTATCTTCCCGCGTATGGCCGCCTGCGCGCTGGCGTTCATCAGCCCCATGCTCGCGCTGGCGATTCTTGGCGTGCTGCCCCTTTTTCTACCTCGGCGCGATAATGCGCACAGAACGCGGTATCGAGTGAAAATCCCGGCACCCAGCATTGGAAAGAAACCCTTCACGGCGGTCACATTCGGTCTTGCCTTGGTCGATCGAAACACTGGGCCCAACACTGATCGCTGGAGGTCTCGCTTGAGCAGTTGGCCAGTTGGCCAGTTGCCTTGGCGCCTGTTCACCCTCCGGCTTGCGAGCCCACGCGTCTTCTTATTGGTAGCGTCGTCCACATGCTTGACTCAGCGAAGAGCGGTCCCATAGGCCAGCGCGACATCCCTGACTACCCGCGCTATGCGGGTCTCGCGACGTTCGCCCTCCTTCCGCGTATCGAAGACGTTCCACAGGCGGACGTGGCAGTGCTGGGCATTCCGTTTGACGCCGGCACCAGTTTTCGGCCCGGCGCGCGCTTCGGACCGAACCACATTCGCGAAGCCTCCCGGCAACTGCACCCCTATCACCAGACGCACGACGTGTACCCGTTCAAGGTGAATCAAGTCGTTGACGCCGGTGACCTCGGAGTCACCCCGTACAGCATCGAGGCGGCGGTGGCATCCATTGAGAAAGCGGCGAACGAATATGCAGAGCAAGGGATCAAGCTCGTTACGCTCGGCGGAGACCACACGATCGCTCTCCCCTTGCTTCGGGCGGTTGCCAAGAAGAACGGGCCTGTCGGCGTCATCCACTTCGATGCCCACCTGGACACCTGGGACACGCATTTCGGAGCGCCGATCTGGCACGGCTCTCCGTTTCGACGCGCAGCCGAGGAAGGACTGCTCGATCTCGAAAGATGCATCCACGTTGGACTCCGGGGTGGTGTCTACGACAAGAACGAACTTGAAGCCGACGGCGTGCTGGGATTCCAGATCATCCGCGCTGACGACTACGAAACAAACGGATCGGCGACGATCGTCGAGCGCATCCGTAATCGTGTCGAGGGTGGGCCGATCTACATCTCCATCGACATCGACGTCCTCGACCCGGCCCACGCGCCCGCCACCGGCACACCGGAAGTCGCCGGGCTCTCCACCCGAGAGTTGTTCGCCACCCTCCGCGGGCTGACGGGCATCGGGATCCTGGGTGCCGACATCGTAGAAGTGGCGCCGGC
>JACMOE010000520.1 GCA_014378185.1 Gemmatimonadaceae bacterium
ATTGCGGGCACCGTGGGTTCGCGGACGCTCGTCTTCAGTGCACCGGGACTCTCCCCTGCGACGTCCGCATCCTTCACGCTTGCCGCTGGTGCCGCGACGACGCTGGTGCTTCGTACCCAGCCGGTTGGAGGCACCGCTTATGCGACCCTCGTCACCCCTCCGGTCGTGGAGGTGCAGGACGCATCAGGAAATCTGGCCACTTCGAATGTCGCCATCACGGCCGCGATCGCGTCTGGCGGGGGAACGCTCGGCGCGGGTTCGTCAGTTGCCGCGGTCGCGGGTGTGGCGACGTTCTCGGCGCTCGTCGTCAATGGCGCGGCAGGAGCGCGCACGCTTTCGTTCACCAGCGGCGCCCTCGCGCTCGTCACGAGTGCGTCGTTCAGCGTCACCGCCGCGCCGCCTGCCATCATCACTTTTTCGGTTGCTCCCGTCGCGTTTTCCGGCGCGGTGTCGCAGAGCCCCGCCGCGTCCAACGTCGCGATCACCAACACGGGCGTCTTCCCGCTCACGAATCTCCGTGTCCAGGCCATCACCTACGGACAAGGTGCATCCAACTGGCTCTCGGCAACGTTTCCGTCAGGTACCGACGCGCCGGCGACAGTGCGGCTGACCGCGACGTTCCCCAGCCTGGCAGTTGGCACCTGGTCGGCGACGCTGGTCGTGGCGGGCGACGGCGCGGCGAATACAGCGTCCCTCGGCGTCATCCTCACCGTGGTGCCGGTGTCGATCAATGCCTACGGCACGAGCGCCAACAAGGTCAGCATCGTCGCTACCGGCACAACGTTCACTCCTGGATTCGTGACCACGTCCGGCAGCGGCGCACCGACGACGCCGGATCCCACCGTCACATTCGTCGCGCGCAGTCCCGCCATTGCTACCGTGGACGCAACGGGCCGCATCACGGCCGTTGCCCAGGGCCAGGCGTGGATCGCGGCCCTGAGCACCCAGACCAACTCGGATTCCGTCCTCGTCATCGTACCGCGTGCGACTGGGCCGATCCTGCAGACTGACATCACGCGGTTCACTTACAAGGTGGGAGACACGATCTCCGTGCGCGTGCAACTGGATACGCGCGGCGCCTCCGTTGGTGCCATCACGGCGACGGTTACCTGGCCGCTCTACACGGGGTCACCCGCTGCATTTGCAGCCTTGCGACTTGTCGACGTGAACACCACCGGCAGTCCGTTGGCCACGATCTCGGCCACGGATCCCGCGGTGAACGTCGTTCGTCTCACGGGGGCGTCGGTGGCCGGCGTCACGCGGGTCGTGCAGCTCGCCATCGTCCGCTTCGTGGTCAGGGCACCAGGCGCCAATGGCATCTACCTCCATGCCTCCGAGCTGCTGGCATCGGATTTCACCAATCTGCTCCCCGTCACGACGTTCGCTCAATATGCGCTCATCGTTCCATGAGGAGCACCATGAATCGTACTGCTGTCGCGCTGATCCTGGTCCTCGTGATCGCCGGTGGTTGCCGAGAGGCCGGGACGATCGTGCAGACGGGCGCGGAATCCGTGCCTGCCTCCATCACCGCGCGCGCTGACGTCGTGAGCACCGGCGAGTCTGCCGTCGTGACGCTCGTGCTCGATGTGCGCGGCGATGTCGGCAAGGTGGGAAGCTTTACCGGTCGCCTGCGCTTCAACCCCGCCGCGCTGCATTACGAGGGCGAGGTGGAACTCTCCGATGGAACGCTGCGCGCGTCCAATCCTGGCGCCGGCGTGGTGCGGGTGGCTGGCGCATCGACGGTGGGTGTGAATGTCGCACGGCTGGCGGTGTTCCATTTCACCGTCATCAATGCGAGTGCCCCGCGGAACGTGGCGTTCGAGCTCGACGAGTTGCACGAATTGTCGCGCATCAACCTCCAGGCGCGCCTGACGTCGTCGGTGCCGGCGGAGCAACGGCCATGAACACCTTCCCTGCCGTGCATGCGGCGACGCTCTGCCTGGCGTTCACGATGGCGTGCGCACCCGCGATGGCCGCTGGGCGGCCACGACTCACCGCGGTGACTCCTGATTCGGTGCACCTCATCGAGGGGAACGTCACCGAACTCGATCTTCGCGGCGTCGGCTTCGACACGACGAGTGCAGCGCCGGGAAATTCCGTGTGGATTGGCGCACTCGAATTGCGTGGCGTGCCAAGCCGCGGGGGTGGCACGGCACTTCGCGTCGCCATTCCATCGGCAATTGCAGGGGCGGGAGAGTCAGCGCCCCGAGCGTGGATGGGTGGGCGATATCCCATCTGGGTGTCCACGCGTGCCGGCGCATCCGATACGCTCAGCGTGGCCATCACGTCCGTCGGGAGGCTTCCATGAGCCGGATGCGGAGGCGAGCACGATGCTGCGCCATTGGCCTGCTCACGGCGGCGACGGCATCCGCTGGATTGCCAGCGCAGGATGTGCACGAAGGCGCGGAGTTTCAGTTGCGACGCCAGGCGTGGTTCAACGACCAGCGTGCCTATCCCAATCGCGAGGCGGATTGGGAAGGCATGATGCAGACGAGGCAGCAGGTGCTCGCACGCAATGGTGTCCGCGCGTTGTCGGCGTTCAGTAGCAGTGCGAGCGGCAACTGGATGCCAATGGGGCCCTACGGGTTCTTCGGACAGGGCTACTGGGATTCCGGCCCGCAGGTGGATGCTGGACGCGTCGATGCCATCGCGCTGCATCCCACGTCGCCTGGTACGATGTTCGTTGCGTCGCCGAACGGCGGGCTGTGGCGTACGACCTCTGGCGGTGCCAGCTGGACGCCACTCTTTGACGGGCAGTGCACGCTGCAGATGTCGACCGTGAGGATCGACCCCGTGAACCCGAGCATCGTGTATGCATCCGCGAGGCGCGCGAGCGGCGCGGCGGGTTGCGCCATGTTCCGGTCCACGGACGGTGGTGCAAGCTGGGACAACTGGAACGGCAACCTGAACTTCACTGCCTACGGCGGCGGTTTCATCAACGAGTTCTTCATCGATCCGTCGTCGGCAGGCAGCACGAGCAGCACCACGTTGATGTTCAACTTCGGCGGTTCAGGCATCTATCAGTCCATCAACAGCGGAGCAACATGGACGCATCCGCTCGCCTTCGGCTACGTCACGTCCATCGTGGCCCTGCCGGGATCATCGAGCGTCGTGTTCGCTGGCGTTGCGGACTACGCCACCACGTCCTCGTTGCGCAGTGGCGTGTATCGGTCGGCCGATAACGGCGCGACCTGGTCGAAGCTCGCGGTAGGCAGCTATTCGAACAGCGCCCGCTTCCAGCTTGCGACGTCCGCCGCACAGCCCGGATCCGTATGGATTCTCGCTGGCGAAAAGGATCGCAGCCTCGGCTCACTGGCGCGCTGGGACGATGCACAGACGCAGTTGTCCGTGCTGGCCGGCACGGGCCTCGACCTCAGCGTGAGCGGACGCACCCACTTCGGCCAGCAAGCCGAGTACGACCTCGCCATCGCCGTCGATCCCACAACGCCGACTCGCATTTACATTGCCGGCGTCCGTGGCTTTCGGAGCACCGACGGCGGCGCATCCTTCGCCGTGATGGGTACGGACATCCACTGTGATTGGCACACCATCGTCGTGGATCCCCGCAATGCGCGCCAGCTCTACGCCGGCACGGATGGGGGAATCTTCTCGTCCACTGACGGTGGGGACAGCTGGACCAGCCGCAATGCCGGACTCGTCGTCTCGATGTACTACCCCGGCATTTCGCAGCATCCGTCAGACCCGAACATCGTCCTGGGCGGACTGCAGGACAACGGAACGCTCATTTCAAACGGCACCCAGTGGTACAGCTCCGTCTCCGGTGGCGACGGGGGATTTTCCGCCATCAATTACGCATCGCCCGGGACGGTGTGGACCACGTGCCAATGGAGCACCACCGCTGGCCCGTGCATCTATCGGCTGACGGTTGGTGGTGTGACGCGGCCCAACGTGACCGCCGGCATCATGATCACGGATCGTGCGCAGTTCATTCCGCCACTCGTGATGGACCCCGTGACACCGACGACGCTGTACTTCGGCACCATGAAGCTCTACGTCACGGTGAACAATGGCGCACTGTGGACCGCGCTTTCCGGCGACCTGTCGAAGGGAACCGGCAAGATCAGTGCAATTGCCATCGCGCTGTCCGATCCGAAAACGCTTTACGTGGGCACCACCGATGGCAATGTGCAGGTGTCGCGCGACGGAGGTACTACCTGGACACTTGCCGCCACCGGCATTCCCAACAAGACGGTCACCGCCTTCGCCGTTGACCGCACCAATCCTGCCCGCGCTCTCGTCACGGTGAGTGGCTCCGGCCTCGCGCATGTATTCCTGACAGCCGATGCCGGCGTCACCTGGACGAGCGCCAGCGGGAACCTTCCCGACATGCCGACGAATGCCGTGGTGATGATCGACGATGGGCCGAACCATTTCTTCGTCGGCACGGATGTCGGTGTTTACGAGACCACCGATGCCGGCCTCACGTGGAACGCGTCCCCAGCCGGTCTGCCGAACGTGGTCGTGAACGACCTCTCCTACAGCCCCTCAACCAAGCAGCTCGTCGCCGCCACTTTTGGCCGAGGGCTCTTCAAGTACTCGCTTGGCAATCCTGCGGCTGTGCTGCGCGGCGACGTCAACCGCGACGGTTCCGTGAACGCGCTCGATGCCCTCCTCATTCAGCAGGCGCTCATCGGCCTCCAGATGCCGCTGGGGATGACCATCCTGCCCCACGGCGACGCGAACTGCGATGGGAGGGTGGAAGCGGCGGACGCGCTCATCGTGTTGCGCGCTGCGGTGGGGCTCACCACGTCGGGGGCCTGCGTCGGGACCAATCGTTGAACGGCTCAGCGACGGGCGTGCCGTGCCCGAGAACGAAGAGCGCCATCAAGTACGTTCCCCGTACGCCGAGAAGTTGGGCCTCCAATGCTTGCAGGAGAGTCTGCTGCGAGACTAGACCGCCAATTCGCGCGCGCCATCATCGACAAATCCGGCCTGGGACGCCTTCACGAACTGTTGTGGATCGCGGAGGCGAAGCGCAATGGCCGAAGCGGCTCGTCGAATTCCCAGGAGCCGGTGAACGGTCACAGGATTTGTAAACGACACCAGGACGTTCGGGTCGGATGGAAGACTGGCATCGACGAGCGTCCGGTCCACGGCTGCACGCCGCATGTTACCGACTTGCACCAGTCGAATGTTCGCGATGGGGCAAGTCGCGGTGCATTGGAGGCCCACCCGGATCACGAGTTGCCCGCCGTGCGTCGTCACGAGCCGCCTTCCTCTGGCACGAAAATCTCCGATGAACCACAACACGGAGTACAGACTCAGCGCGCTCAGTATCACCGCCGCTGTCGGGTGATGTCGTATCAGGAAGAGGTGCATGACGACAGTCTCGATGGCAATGATGGTGATCATGGCGATCGTAATCGTTATTCCCCCGTCGGTGTCGATCGCAAATGCCTGGCCGGACGAGCGATGTTGCACGGGGCCGCCACCACCAAGAGCGAAGTACAACATTGACATTTCGCCGGCGATGCCGCGCGACAATGCGTGTTCGCCAAGCGCGCGCGTGATAGCCTGCTCGATTACCTCGGGGACATCTGCGAACGTGGGGGTGCCATCCTGCACATTTGTTCGCCGTAGCGCCTGACGGAGCGTGACGATCAGATAAACGACCAGGAGTAGCTCGATAGTAATCGTGAAATAGCGCATTACAGTCAGAAATCTGCGAAGATCGGGAGATTTCGCAATGATGCACCTCACCCAGCATGTGTCGCGTCGGATCCACGACATCGCGTACACCACCGCATTGCGCAGTGACGCGCCTAGTGGATTCCCGATCTGCCAATAGATCGCCTCGGCAAACAGGGTCATGCCGCCCGCGCTCATCGCACTGAACAAGCCGCCGCCAACGCCCCACCGGCCCGTGCCGAAGCCGCTCGTCACCTGGGCGAGTGGTGCCTTGACTGCTCCGACCGCGCTGACGCCGCGCAGGACGGCAGCGTTCCCCGCCAGGAGCACGTCGACTCGGCCAATCGGGTCGATACCGACGCGACTGAACGGCATCCCGACTCGCTGGCGTGACGCTCCCTCCGCCCATGCCACGGACCATGGTCCCGCC
>JACMOE010000521.1 GCA_014378185.1 Gemmatimonadaceae bacterium
AGCGATCCCTACCTTTACGGGGCGGAAGGTCACTTTGTTGTCCTTGCCTACCACGAACACCCCTTCCACGTCCTTCTTGCCCACTTCCTTCTTCGGCCGGGCCTTGCCGAGGCCTACTGAGGTATCACCCTTGGTGAGTGCCTCGTTCTCCCGCACCGTGAGGGCGATGATGGGGATGGACAGCGCGCGCTTCCGGCTGTCCGTGATGATCTTGGCCGTTGCGGAAAAGTCGGGGCGCGTCTCGGCCGGAGTGTTCACGAGCTGGATCGTGACCTCGTAATCCACCGCCTGGTCGCTGCTGGAGCTCGCCGTGGCACTCTTGACGGCGCTATTCGAGATCTTCGTGACACGGCCAACGAAGGTGGTATCGGGGAAGGCGTCGATCTGGATGACGGCCGAGTCGCCGAGGGCGATCCGGGCGACGTCGGTTTCGTCCACCTTGACCTTGGTTTCCAGCACGCTCATGTCCGCAATCGTGAGCAGCGTGGCGGCATCCTTGTTCATGGTGCCCTGGATGGCCGTCTCACCGTTCTCCACGACGAGGCGCGTCACGCGACCAGACATCGGCGCGTAGATCGACGTCTTGCCAAGGGCGCTCTGGGCGTCCCGGAGCGAGGCGCTGGACTGATCCACCGAATGGCGAGCGGACTCGTACATCGCCTTGTTCACGTCGACCGTGGTCCGAAGCTGCTCCATCTGCTCGTCGGAAATGAGCTGCGGATTGGTTTTCTTGATGGCCGAGGTACGATCGAGGCTCTTCTGGGCCTGCGAGAGGTTGGCACTCGTCTGCGCCATCTGCGCACGGCTCGATGCCACCACGGCCTGCATGCGCTGCACGTTCGCCTCGGCCTGCTGCGCGTCGATCTGGAGGAGAAACTGGCCCTTGGTGACCATCTGCCCTTCCTTCACCGACAGCTTCACGATCTTGCCGGAAATGTCGGAACTCAGGTCCACCTTGGTCTGCGGACGGACCTGGCCGCTCGCCGTGACCGAGGCCACGAGGTCGCGGGCCTGGACCTGCTCGATGCGGACATCGACGGCCTTGTCACGCCGCTTCATGGCGGTGAGGGCACCGACCGCCACGAGGACGAGGATGACCCCGCCGAACACGGAGAACTTCACGCGCTTGCTCATAAGTAATGTCTCGTGGAGTGGTACTAGCGAAGGGGATGTCCGACCGCGCTTTCCAGCGCGGCGAACGCCTTGTGGTAGTCATAGACCGCGTTCACGCGGTCGATCAGCGCCTGCTCATAACTGCCGCGGGACGTGACCACGTCGAGAAACGTGGAAGCCCCCACCTTGTAGCGCTCCTCGGCAAATGACAGTTCCTCCTTGGCCTTGGAGGCGGTCTGCTCCTGGAGCGCGACCGTCCGGATGGACGTCTGGAGCGTACGATACCACTGCGTGACCTCCGCGGTGAGCGCGAGATCCCTGGACCGCACGTTGTAGCCCGCGTCTTCCTTGTCCTCCTGGGCGCGCTGCACACGCTCCTCACGGCCGAAATTGTCGAACAGCGGCAGCGACAGCGTGGCACTCAGCGCGACCGGAGACCTGTTGAAGCTGAAGGGAAACTGGCTGTTCTGCGAGCGGATGGCATCAGCCTGCGCCTGCGTGAACTGATATCGCGCGCTGGTGCAATTGCCGCCCGGCAGGCCCACCCTGGTGCGGATGGAATCCTGCTGGAGGCAGCCGACCTGCGCCCCGATCACCTGGGCCTGCGCGATGCCCACCAGGTAGTCGCTGTTGGTGTACTGGTAGGAATTGCCGCCCACGCCCGTGCTGAGCGACAGGGTTGGCGTATAGGCCGCCCTCGCCACCGAGACGTTGAGGTCGGCGGAGCGGTCGCGGGCTCGCAGCGCGATGATTGCAGGATTCTGGCGACGAGCATCGTCGAGCAGGGCCGCAAGGCTGAAGTTCGGCGTCGTGATGGAAAAATCCGTGATGAGCTGCACGCTGTCCGGCTGTTCGAGGCCCATCTGCTGGTAGAGCCGCGACTTCTCGATATCCACGTTGTTGCGCGCACTCAGCAATGCCACCTGGGACTGTCCGAGCGCCACCTCGGCACGCCGGATGTCCAGTGACGTGCCCGAGCCAACGGCGACCTTGGCCTTGGCCAGGTCGAGTTGCCCCTGCGCCGTCTTCACCAGGGTGTCCTGGAGCGCCGAACGCGCCTGCGCCTGGAGCACCGTGAGATACTGCGTGGTCACGTTGGCGCGAAGCTGTTCTGCGGCGCCGGTGATGTCCGCTTCCACCGCGTCACGAGTGGCCCGGGCGGCCTTTGGTGTGAGGAAGGTGGACTTGTTGACACGGTAGTTGAGCCCCACGTTGTAGCCCGATTGCAGCGTGGGCGAACTATTGCTGAACGACTGTCCGCTGAACACCTGCTGGCCAGCCTGCTGGTAGCGGCTGCTGAATGACGCGTCGGCAGAGGGGAGCATTGCCCCTCGCGCGCTGCGGATGGCGGCGTCGGCCGTGCGGCGCGCGGTGGATTGCGCCAGGTAGGATGGGTTGTTGCGCCGGGCGAGCGTGATCGCGTCGTCCAGGGTGAGCTTGGCGCTGGTGGGGACCGTGCCGGTCTGGGCCCCGGCAACGGGAGCGGCAGCGGCCAGGGCGAGCGCGAACACCAAAGTACGCATGAGAAGGAACTTCCTGTGAGTTGGTTCAGCGGACCATACGGCCCGAGCGCTGAGAGGTTTCAGGGAGCCGCGCGGTCCGCCTGACTGTCGGACAGTCCGAAGGTCAGGCGGCCTCAGGCCGTGTCATCGGGGCCCGGCGCCACGAAGACGCGCGCGCGCACGCGTTCCCGGATATGGGCGTAGATGGCCGCGCCCTTTTCTGCCGTCGCCAGGGTTGGGCGACCGATGGAGCCCGAACTGCCCTGTGGGATGCGGAGCCATCCGCGGCGGTATCGCCGGAGCTCGTCACGCGACATCATATAGTCTTCCGCGAGATCCATGCGGACCATGTGCGGCGCAATGAACAGCAGGAGGGACGTATCCACCTCATCGCCGTGCATCGGCTCCGCCTGCCCTTCGAGAAACGGATGCAGATCCACGGCGAAGATATCCACCACCCGCACGCGCGCCTTCGTCGTGATCACGGTTGCCAGCGCTTCCTGGTGGGGATCATGCTCGTGCGCGGTGAGTAGAATGAATTCCTTCACCCCAGTGGATTCCCACGTGTCGAGCAGGTCGTTCAGCATCCGGTGCAGGGTCTTCTTGCGAACCGACGCATTGCCGGCGAAGCCCCGCTCCGTATCCACGTTGACCCCGTACTCGATCGTCGGCGCGCGCAGGATCTGGAACTCCGCGGACAAGTCGTCGCACAGGTGCTCGACGATGAGGGTGTCGGCGCCGAGGGGCAGGTGGCGTCCGTGCTGTTCGCAGGTGCCCACGGGCACGATGAGGCGTCCCTCGTGCGCGAGCAGCTCGGCAATCTCATCCGGCCGCATCTCCTTGATGCGCCGCGGGATGGCGGCGCGCGACGCGGGTGTTTCGGCGATGTCTGTTGCGGAGTAAGTCATCCTGAACCATACGGAGAAACGATTCCTGCCTGCCGCCGGTGCGCGCGCGCTGCTCGCGCCGGCGGCCATCGCGGTGGCAGTGCTTGCCGCGAGCGGGTGGCTCGCTGAGCCGCGCGTAGGTTATCTCGCGGCGTGCATCCTCGCCACCGTGGGTGGCGCAGTCTCACTGCGCTGGTACGCCCGCGGCCCCGCGCGTGGATCGCTCGTCATCGCCGTTACCGCCCTGGCCATCGTCACGGTCGTTGGCGGGCGTGCCCAGTGGCGGCTCGCACGCTTCACGCGTGCCCCCGCGGAGGTGGGCAGCGCAGAGGCAGCAGACCAGCGCGTGCAACTGGCGAGCGCCGTGGATGCGGAGTTGCGCACGCTGCGTCGCGCCGCGCGGCAGGCGCGACATGTGCCGGTCGAAGCGTCAGCGGTCGTGGCGGCGCTCGAGCACGAGATCCAGGATGAAGAACATCGCGCCG
>JACMOE010000522.1 GCA_014378185.1 Gemmatimonadaceae bacterium
CCGAAGGGCACATCGCCCGCCCACTGGCGCCCCCCGTCGGCGAAGATCGCAACTCCGGTATCGGCAAAGCCGTACGGCCTGCCCACGACATTGCGCTCCTCCATGCGAGCCACCACCCGTCGGCCGCCCGCCAGTGCCGACTCCTCGTACCCCCGCACGCCACCGTCGGGAACGCCGAGCACCAGCTGGAATGGCGTCCGTTGCCGATAGCCTCCGCTCCACTCCAACACCATCTGATTCAGGTGGCGTGGCGAAAACTTCAGGTAGTGCGTAACGCGCCCTGTTGACAGCACGCCATCCCACTGCGATCCGTCCGCGCTGCGACGCCCCTCGCCCTGCGCCTGCACACGCAGGGTCGCAATCCCCTTCGCCGCGCCAAAATACAGATCGCCCGCCATGAAGAAGTCGTCCTCTCCAGCGCCCAGCATCGCGAGCCCCCGTCCGAACAGCGTGCCGAGCTGAAATCCGAGCGGCACATCCTGCGTGGCGGTGAGCGCATCCAGCCCTTCGCGACGCACGAAGGTGATGTCGCGCACTCCCAACAGCACGTTGGCGCGTGCAATCCGGTGGGGTGCGTAGACCCGTGGCGTGGGCCCAACATCGCGCAGGAACGCTCCATCAGGCAGCAGCAGCCGGTCTCCGGTCCGTTCATCATCGCCAGTGAGTGACGCGCCCAGCAGGCCCAGGTGTCCAGGCGGGCCGATCCGCGCAATGCCGCCAAGGTCGAAGTAGGTGCGCTCGCTGGCCAGCGTCGGAATGTCGCGGTTCGGTTGACGCAACTCGACATACCCTTTCCGCATTCCCGCGAGCGCGCGCCAAGCCACACGCTGCAGGTCGGTCAGGAACGGCTGCGTGCCCTCCACCCGCCACGAACCGCCCAGCGTGGCGCGCTCCGCCTCGATACCGAGCACCCATGGTCGGCCAAGGAACTGGTTGTCGATCGCCCGGAAGGTGAATGCATCCCGCAGCCCGTCGCCGTCACGCCATGCACCCGAGACGAACACGCCCTGCCCCATCAGATTCGCGCTTCCAAGCAGCAGGAACGACACGTTCGGAGAGCGGGCGCGCACGCTCCCGCCAAGCACGGCGGAGACTTCATCGCTCGTCCGGACCTCGAGATCCACCCCGCCGTGATCGTTCGGAATGACGAACACGTCGGCATCCGCGATGTACGGCTGCGCGCGCAGGATGCGCTCCGACTCGGCGCGACGCAGCTCGGAGCAGGCCTGCCCCTCGTCCAGCAGCAGGAAGCGACGGATGAGCTCGGACTTCGTGGTCGCGTGCAACTTCCGCGCGATGCGCGCCAGCAGCGGCACCCGCTGCAGGCTCGCGACGGACGGAGCCTCGGAGTACACCACAATGTCGTCGATGCGCTGGCCCATGCAGTCGGCGGTCGGACGTCCCGACGGCGCCAGCAGCGGGCGCACGGGCATGTCCGTGGCCTGCGCACGCAGGGATGCACAGGGAGACGCCGCGAAAGAGAGCGCCGCGAGCATCATCGCCCGCGGTGGAAGTCGCCTCAGCACCGACGCTACTTGCCCATGCGTCGCTTCAGCTCTGCGAGCCGCTGTTCCGCCTCGGCTTCGCGTGCCGAGCGCCGTCCCGCACGGCCGAGCGCATCGATCTCGGCAGCGACGTTGGTGCTGGAGTCGAGCACCGCCTCCGCCTCGGCGGTCGCGTCATCCGACAGGCTGCCGGTCGTGGCACCGCCGCCTGTCATCGCCTGCTTGAGCTCGGCCGTCATCTCCGCCACCTCGCGATCCACCATCGCCAACTCGGCTTCCTGCGCGTCGAGCTTCCGGCGCAGCACGTCCGCGCGCTCGGCATGCATCGCCTCATACTTCCCGGAGAGCGCGATCGTCTCCGCGTCGTTGATGGTCGTCGCGGCCGCCTTTCGCCGGCGCATCGTCTCCAGCTCCTTTCCCTCCGCATCCAGCCGTTGCCGGGTGATGGCGACGCCACCACGCAGGTCGTCCAGCCCCATGCGCGCCTGCACCAGCGTCTGTTTCATCCGCGTGAGCACGGCACGCCGCTCTTCGGGAGGAGTGGCGCGATCCATGAGGTCATTGAGGGACTGGCGGAACGAATCGAACATGGGTGTCTCGGAACCACGGCGGTTGTCGGGCACGTGCGATGGCTGGAGCCGCCGCACGCGAACGCTTAGGATACAGGCGCCACTCTCCCCCTCGCAACCCGACACTTCGTGACGAGTCGTCCTGCCGTTGCTGTTTCCGCCACGACGGAACTGATCCGTGGCGTGCTTCGCGTGCGAGGCAATGCCTCCTACACCGATGCCCTGCATTCGGCCGGCCTCCGGCCGTACATCCTCCCGGTGCTGACGGCCGCGGATGCCGACGCGATGCTTGACGGCATGCAGGGCCTGGTGCTCACGGGGGGTGAAGATGTCGGTCCGGAGCACTATGACGCCGTGCCGCACGCGGCGCTCGGCGACATGCACGCCGGCCGGGATGCATTCGAGCTGGCGCTGGTCCTCGCCGCCAGGGCCCGGCGGCTTCCCACCCTCGCGATCTGCCGCGGCATCCAGGTGGCCAACGTTGCGCTGGGCGGCACCCTGGTCCAGGACATTCCGAGCGAATGGCCAGGCGCCATCGCGCACGACGGCGCCGGCTCGCGCGACGCACGGGTTCACGACGTGAACGTGCATGGCGCGTCAACTCTCGCCGACGCCCTCGGCGCGACTCGCCTCTCGGTGAATTCGTTTCACCATCAGTCCATCGCGACGCTGGCGCCGGGCCTAGCGGCCGTGGCACACGCGCCAGATGGCGTCATCGAAGGGGTGCAGTGGACCGGTGGCGTGTGGTGGATGCTCGGCGTGCAGTGGCATCCGGAAGAGCTGACCGGCACGAGTGAAGCGTGGGATCGGAATCTCTTCCGTGCCTTCGCATCGGCATGTGGCGGATAATCAGTCGAGCCGCCGCCAGCGCGCCTCGTTCGTCACCTGGCGCATCAATCGATCGGCGGAGTAGCGGTCGGGGAACACGAGCGCATCGCTCACGTCGTTCAGGGCGGCGCGCAGGAGGCCGAATCGCGTGCGTACGAGAACGCTTCGCCGGCCGGGGGTCATCGAGCACATCGTTGCTGACAGTCGGTGCACTGCGGGGATGAACGCCCGCTGGTTTGCCGGGTATCTTACTTCTCGGGGACGGTGCGCAGGGTGGCGATTGCCGCGCCGACCCGCCTACCTTTCGTCATCGCCTGCCGGCTCGCGTCTGCTGAGGATCTCGTGCTTTATA
>JACMOE010000061.1 GCA_014378185.1 Gemmatimonadaceae bacterium
ATGCTGGATACGCTTGCCGCCAAGCGTCCCGATTTCACGCCGGGGGTGGAGCTGCGATCGCGGCTGATGACATTTGCGAGGCCCGCCGCAACTATGGAAGGCGGGTTTGCGACGCAGTCAGACGGCATCCACATGATGGCGCTCACGCTCATGCAGCGCGTGCAGTTGGAGCGCGGACGCGGAATGGGTGAGTTCACCCTTCGCCAGGAGCGGGATATGGCGTCGGACGGGCGCCCCGTCCAATCCACCCGGCCTCAGATATCGGCGCAATATCGCGTGAACGATGACGTGCAGTTGCGTGCGGGTGCGGGCTTGGTAGGCGTTCGTTCGGATGCAACGCGCAACAACCTGCTGACGTACGAGGCGCAGGCGAACGTGTGGTCTGGTGACGTCGCGCACTTCGACGTCGGCGTGGATCGCGTTACCGTGGACCTTCCGCAACCGCTCACGCGCGGCATCACGCTGACGGAGCTTGCCGGCGGGGCCGAGTGGCTGCCGACGGCCTATTCGCGCGTTGCGGCGCGCGGCAGTGTGGCGCAGTTGTCGGACGACAACCAGCGCCGAGCGACGCAGCTGGATGCGGAGCAGCGGATCTGGGACAAGCCAGTGCTCTGGCTGGGGGTTCGGCGTGTCGATCAGCGGTTTACCACTGATTCGCAGCACGGGTATTTCAGCCCGAGCCACTACAGCTCCACGGCCGCTGTGGCACGCGCGTGGAGCGAGTTCAATCCCAAGGCCTTCTGGGCCCTCGACCTGATTGCTGGTCGTGAGGGAGTGGCCGGGCAAGCGAGCAGGAACATGTATGCGGCGAGCGGTTTCGTGGAGTACGTGCCCACACTACGCGTGAGCGTGCGGCCCCGGCTCGAATACTTCAACTCGACGGCGCTCGCCAGCGCCACGGTCCCGGCAGGCTCGAGCTTCGATCGGTTCGCCGGGACCATCACCGCGCGCATCAATTGGTGAAGCGGCACTCGAGTGTCCTCACTTCCCTGTCGTCCCGCCACAAGGGAACGACGTCCGGGCCCGCCGTCACGCCAACGGGCACCGCAGGGTGAGGTACGCTGTCGTCGCGGCAGTCCTGCTGGCGGCATGCGCGGGTCGCGCACCGGCACACGCGGAGGTGCGGGTGGAGTTCGCACAGTGGGTCGCGACGCAGCGAAACGTCTCCGGATTCCTGCATGGCATCGAGGCTGACCAGCCAGCGGACTCGTTGGTCGATCCACTGCGCCCGGGACTCTGGCGATTGGGGAAGTTGACGTCGTACGATCGTGCGAAACGCTCCGGCGCACGGGTGGTGCTGGTGTTGAGCGACACCTGGGGCTACCCCAGCTACCATGGCGAGCATGGGTGGCCGCCCGAGGACTTTGCGGCTTGGGAAGCCACGGTTCGATCGCTCGCGAGAACGCACCGGGACAAGACGCTGCTCTGGGAGATCTGGAACGAACCGGACGCACCGGAGTTCTGGCGCGGCGACTACGCCGGCTTTCTCGAGACGTATGCGCGCGCTTACCGCGTGCTCCGCGAAGAACTTGGACCGAACGCGCTCATCGGCGGCCCCTCGCTCAGCCGATTTGATCCCGCGCTGCTCGATCGCTTTGCCGCCTTCTGCGTCGCTCGCGGGTGCGAAGCGAATTTTCTCACGTGGCACGAACTCAGCGAGGACGTTTCGAGCCTCGAGGGTAACCTGCGCTCGGCGCGTGCACGATACATTGATGGGCCATCGTACACGGCACTCCGCGCCGGCGCCCTGCACGTGAACGAATCAGTGGCGCAGGCATCGCAGCAACGCCCAGGCGCACTGGTGGCCATATGGTATCACCTCGAGCATGGGGGCGCTGCAGCCGGCGCCCGGTCCTGCTGGAAGGATGCGCATGAGGAGAGCACCTGTTTCAACGCGACGCTTGATGGCCTGCTCACGCCCGTGAGAATGGAACCCACGATCGCGTGGTGGACCCAGCATGCGTATGCTGCAGGCGTAGGACGACGGGTTGAAAGTACGACCGACAACGCAGCGGTGACGGTACTCGCGAGCGCCGGCTCGAGCACGTCTCCCCCCCAGCTGCTGATTGGCTACGCACCAGTCACACCTGGCGCAGTCAGCATGGATGCGCGCATTGTCCTGCACGGAGTGCGCGACTTGCTTGACGCCGGCGCCAGTGTACAAGCCCAGCGCCTTGCCGCCGACACGAGGGGGGCGGCCATTACGCGCTCGCCCGCGACACGCGCGCTGGTGCCGGAGCTGCTGGACGGCTCGGCAGTATTCACGTTGACGATGCAGCCACATGAGGCGTACGTGGTCTCCGTGATCAAGTGATGCCCCGACCATGCTTACCGATCGACGTAGTGCATGTGACGCGCGCCACAGCCGGCGGCGTCAGGCGGCACGTTGTGGACCTCATCGCGGGCCTGAACGCGCTGGGAGTGAAGCAGGCCCTCGTGCATTCATCCGCTGGAGCCGACACGCCATTCGTCGAGGCCCTGCCCCGGATGCGCGCGATGAGCGTGGAAACAGTGGAACTGGCGATGGCGCGAGAAATCAATCCATTCGCCGACCTTCGTGCCGCCGCTGCGCTCGCTAAAATCGTGCGCGGGTTGTCGCCGCGGGTCATGCACCTGCACTCGAGCAAGGCAGGAGCAATCGGGCGACTGGGGGCCCTTGGCATGCCGAATGTCCGCGTCGTCTACAGCCCGCATGCCTCCGGAGCGAACATCTCACGGGTGTATGCACTGGCCGAAGTGGCGCTCGCGCGGCTGGGAGTGGACCGCATCGTCGCCGTGTCCGCATCCGAGCGCGCGGAGCTGTCGGAGCTTCACCTGGTTTCGGAGAACAAACTGGTGCAGGTGGACTGCGGCATCGACGCGGCCGAGGTGCAGATCCTTTCGCAACAGCTGCCGGCGGTGGCCATACCGCAGGGAAAGCTGGTCGTGGCGGTGGGACGGCTTGCGGAGCAGAAGAATCCACTATTCCTGGTGGACTGCGCGGCAGAGGTGGTGGCTCGCGTTCCAGAGGCTCGATTCGTGTGGGTGGGAGACGGCGAGCTCCGCGACGCGGTGAACGCGAGGGTGGCACAACTGTCACTCGGCGAGCGCTGGACGACGACAGGATGGGTGAGCAACCCGTTTCCATTCATGTATGGCGCTACCGTCTGCGCCCTTCCGTCGCGCTACGAGTCATTCGGCTACACCACGCTGGAAGCCATGGTGCTTGGCAAGCCGGTAGTGGCCACTGCGGTGGCGGGCTCGCGCGACCTGATCGTGCCGGACGAAACCGGCGAATTGACTCCGCCGGGGAACCGAACCGCCTTCACGGAAGCACTCGTGCGGGTGCTGACAGATCCTGAGCGCGCGGCGCGGCTGGGGAGTGCGGCCGCCGTGCGCGCACGAATATTCTCCCGGGAACGCATGGCCACCGAGATGCTCGCGGTGTATCGCAGCCTGTCGTCCTGAGCGAGGCGAGGCGCCTGCGCCTGACGGCACGAGAGAGTAGTCTCCCCTCCGCGCTCAAGACGACACGACATC
>JACMOE010000523.1 GCA_014378185.1 Gemmatimonadaceae bacterium
CCCGCGAGCGCATCGACGGCTTCGTGCAGCAGGAGCTCCGGGACCTCCGTCGCATGCTCCGGCAGCAGCGCAAGCGAATGGGCGTCTGACGGACGCCGCCGCTGGGTGACCGGGCTGGCGCGACTGGGCGGGCTGACCGTCATCGCGCTGGTGCTGGTCGCCCTGGTACCGCACACCGCCCATGCGTGGACGCCGGGGACGCACGTCTTTCTCGGCGAGGCGGTGCTCCGTTCGCTCCATCTCCTGCCTGCGCCAGTGGCGGATCTTCTTCGCGCCTTCCCGTTCGATTTTCTGTACGGGTCGATTGCGGCGGACACCAGCCTGGCCAAGAAGTACGTGCCGACGGGCCGCCACTGTCACTCGTGGACGGTGGGGCTGGAGATTCACGCCGCGGCCAAGGACGAACCGATGCGCGCCTTCGGCCTGGGATACCTCTCGCACCTCGCGGCGGATTCCATCGCGCACAACCATTTCGTTCCCATGCAGCTGGCTGTCACGGCGAGCACCTCGTCACTGGGGCACAGCTACTGGGAGAGCCGATTCGAGACGCACCTCGGTCCGGCGTGCGCCCGCCAGGCGCGCGACGTCATCCTGCTCGATCACTCGCGCGCCGATGACCTGCTGGACCGCATCCTGAGCCCGACCATCTTCAGCACACAGACCAACCGGCGCATTTTTCGGGGCATGGTGCACGCGGCTGACAGCGAGGGGTGGCAGCGGATCTTCGGCCTCATGACCGAGAACAGCCGGTGGGATCTCGCGGATACCGAGGTGGGGCAGTACCTCGAACACTCCTACGATCACATCGTCGACCTGCTGGTGCGCTTCGACCGGTCATCGGCGTTCGCGCTGGATCCCTCGGGCGACGACGCGCTACGCCGCGCAAAGCAGGTGCGACGTGACGCCATGCGTCTGGGTGGCGCGGCACACGTGCGCGAAGAAGCGCACCGCGCCTTCGGCCTGCCCGCGGCGACGCTGGGCTACGTGCACCAACTGGCGCCGAAGATCTACGAGCCGAGCCGCGCCGCCAGCAGCTGATTCAACTTTTTCGGATCGGCACGCCCCTTCGACTTCTTCATCGCGGCCCCGATCAGTACCCCCTGCAACCGCGTTTCGCCCGCTCGGTACCGCGCAGCCTCCCCCGGCATGTCGGCGATGACCTCATCGAGCCACGCCGCCAACTGCGCCTCGTCATCCACCTTGATGAGTCCTTCCCGCTCGGCAAGCTGGCCCGGCGAATCCCCCGTGGCCACCATGCGCGTGAAGATCTGCTTTGCGGCGATATGCGACACCACGCCGCCGCTCACCAGATCCAGGAGTTGCGCCAGGTCAGCGGGCCGTACGCGAAACGACGAGATGTCCTGGCCAGCCGCCTTGAGTTGTGCGAGGACCTCGCCCATCACCCAGTTCGCCGCCGCCTTGGCGTCGCCGTGCGCGCGCGCCACCGACTCGAAGTATTCAGCCACGCGAGAATTGGCTGTGAGGACGTCCACATCGTATGCGCCAAGCGCATAGTCCGTGACGAACCGGGCGCGCCGCGCTGCGGGAAGCTCCGGCAAGTCCTTTCGCATCTTGGCAATCCACGCGATCGACAGGATGAGCGGTGGCAGGTCGGGCTCTGGAAAGTAGCGGTAGTCGTGACTGCCTTCCTTGGAGCGGCTTGGCCGCACGGCGGCGGCTCCGGCATCCCACAACATCGTCTGCTGCAGCACCGTGCCGCCGGCCGCGAGCACCTCGACCTGTCGCGCGAACTCCACCTCCAGCGCCCGCTCGACACCCGAAAACGAGTTCAGGTTCTTCACTTCCGTCCTGGTGCCGAGGGCGGTGTCACCGCGCCGGCGCGCACTGACGTTCGCGTCCACGCGGAGACTGCCCTCTTCCATGCTGACGTCGCTGACCTCGATGTACTCGATGATCTGCTTGAGCACACGCAGGTACGCTCCCACCTGCTCCACGGAGCGCAACTCGGGCTCGCTCACGATCTCGATGAGTGGCGTGCCGGACCGATTGAGGTCGATGGCCGTGACGCCGGTGAACCGATCATGGATGGACTTGCCCGCGTCCTCCTCGAGGTGCACGCGCGTGACGCCGATGCGAATGGGTGACTGGTCCGCTCGCGCGCCGATCTCCACGAATCCATCCAGCGCCAGCGGCTTGTCGAACTGGGAGATCTGATAGCCTTTGGGCGAGTCGGGGTAGAAGTAATTCTTGCGTGCGAACACCGATATCGGCTGGACCGAGCAGTTGAGCGCCAGTGCAGCGCGGGTGGCCAGCTCGACCGCCTTGGCATTGAGCACCGGCAACGCGCCCGGCAGCGCCAGGCACACCGGGCACGTATTCACGTTGGGCGGCGCGCCGAACTCCGCAGAGCACGTGCAGAACACCTTGGTGCGCGTCTTGAGCTGCACGTGCACCTCGAGACCGACCACCATCTCCCACTCCGCCAGCAGCGCTGCCGCGGTCACGCGCGTGCCTCCGCGCCGAGTGCGCACTCAAGTGCGTAGGCGGCGGTCAACATTTTCATCTCGTCGAAGTGGGTCGCGATGAACTGTCCACCCACGGGCAATGCATCCACCCGTCCAATGGGTTGCGACATCGCGGGCACGCCGGCGAGGTTCGCCGTGACGGTGAAGATGTCGCTCAAGTACATCTCGTACGGATCGGAGACGGCACCGATACGAAAGGCCGTGGTGGGCGCGGTTGGCGTGAACAGGACGTCCACACCACCGGCGAACACCGCGCTGAAGTCGGCGGCAATCAGCGTGCGAACCTGTTGGGCCTTGCGATAATACGCATCGTAGTAGCCTGCGCTCAGCACGTACGTACCAAGGAGGATGCGGCGCGTGACCTCGGCGCCGAATCCCTGCGAGCGCGTAGCCTCGTACATGCCACGCAAGCCATCGCCCTCGACGCGCAGGCCGTATCGCACGCCGTCGAATCGCGCGAGGTTGGACGACGCTTCGGCCAGCGCGATGATGTAGTAGGCCGGAATGGCCATCGCCGTATTGGGAAGCGAGACATCCCGGATTTCGGCGCCGAGCGCCCGCAGGTGTTCCAGCGCGGCGTCGCAGCGATCTCGAATGCGCGGGTCGAGCGACTCCGGGAAATATTCCTTCGGCCGCCCGATCACCATGCCCTTCACTGGCGAGGCACCGGCGAGATGGAAGTCCGGCACGTCCAGCTCGGCGGAAGTGGAGTCGAGCCAATCATGACCGGCGATGGCGCGGAGACCGCGCGCGGCATCGTCGACCGTGGTTCCGAGCACGCCAACGTGATCAAGTGACGATGCAAACGCCACGAGGCCGAAGCGACTCACCCGGCCGTATGTGGGCTTGATGCCCACGACGCCGCAAAACGCGGCGGGCTGGCGCACGCTGCCTCCGGTGTCGGAGCCGAGCGCGATGGGCACGATGCCTGCCGCGACGGCGGCGGCGGAGCCGCCGGACGATCCACCGGGCACGCGGTCGTGTGCCAATGGATTTCGGGTGGGGCCATAGGCGCTGTACTCCGTGGATGAGCCCATTCCGAACTCGTCCATGTTCGTCTTGCCGAACGGAATGGCGCCTGCTTCGCGCAGCTTTCGCACGGCGGTGGCCTCGTACGGACTCACGTAGCCCTCGAGGATGCGGGAGCCGCACGTGGTGGGTAGCGTGAGCGTGGCGAGGTTGTCCTTCAGCGCGACGGGCACACCCAGCAGGAGTCCGGGTGCGGTGTCGCTCATCTGCTGCGCCCCGGCAGCCGCGTGCTCGCGCGCGTCGGCGAGATCGGTTGCCACGAAGATGTTCAGGCGGTCGCGCCCGGCCCCAACAGCGCGCGCCCTGGTAACGGCCGCATCCACCGTGTCGGCAGCCGCACGCGTACCCGCGCAGGTTTCTTCACGCAGCGTGGCGGCAGATGCGCAGGGGAAACTCACGCGTCGTCCGTGGATTCGTGCGACGCGAGCCGCGGCACCAGCAGAAATCCGTCATGCAGGCTGGGCACGAACGCGTCCAGGCCGACGGCGAGCGGAATGGGAGGGCCGCTGTCCCCACGCACAGGGGTGCCGCGCGCGCCCACGCCGATGGCCTCCTCCACGCCGACGGTGTCCACGTTCGAGAGTGCGTCCATGTGACGCAGGATGGTGTTGAGCTCCCCCACGACGGACGCTGCCCGTTCGTCGGAGAGACCGATGCGGGCGAGCGAAGCGATGTGGCGGACGTCGTCGATGGAGATCGGCATGTGCTGATGGATAAGAGACCTATTCGATATCCCGCTCGAGATTGGCCTGTGCCACCACGAGTGTCTTGCGACCGATGGCGTCGTCGTCGAAGTCGATCTTGGCCTTGAGGTCGCGACCGGCGCCAGCGAGTTCCGCAATGACGCCGCTGCCGAATTTGCGGTGCTTCACGCGCGAGCCCACGGCGATGATGGCCGCATCCTGCGATTCCTCGGCTTCCGCGAAGGCGACGACACGCGTGACCGGAGTACCCGGGCGCCGCTGCGATGCGCTCGGTGGAAAGGCGCTCTCGGCATCGAGCCATTGCTCACGCGCCGGATGATCGACGCCGCGCGCGCGCGAGTTGCCCCACTGGCTGCCGCCGCCGAGGGATTGCATGAAGGAGCGGCCGGAGCTCCGGACCTTGATGGTCTTGAACTGCTCGAGCATCGCCTCTGGAATGGCCTGGAGGAAGCTCGACGCCTTCGAGGGCATGAACTCGCCGTTGCGACGACGCTCCTCGGCGTGCGTGAGGAACAGTTTCCGTTCAGCGCGCGTGATGCCGACATAGAACAGCCGTCGCTCTTCTTCCAGCATGGCCGGATCGTCGAAGGCCTTGGCCAGGGGGAAGAGGCCGTCCTCGAGCCCGGTGATGAAGACGACGGGAAATTCGAGACCCTTGGCATTGTGCAGGGTCATCATGGTGACAGCGTCCGCATCAGGACCCAGCTTGTCGAGCTCCGCGACCAGCATGGCCTTCTGGAGGAAGTGGTCGAGGGGGGTGAGGCCGACTTCGCCCTCCTCGTCGGACACGAGTTCCGCCGCGCCGGTGATGAGTTCGCGCACGTTCTCCAGCCGGTCTGCTCCTTCGGGTCCCTCTGCCTTGAGGTACTCGTCGTAGCGGATGCCCTCCACGACCTGGCGCAGCAGTTCGTCCACACCGGCCTCGCG
The DNA here is from genome assembly GCA_014378185.1 of Gemmatimonadaceae bacterium. Taxonomy (GTDB): domain Bacteria; phylum Gemmatimonadota; class Gemmatimonadetes; order Gemmatimonadales; family Gemmatimonadaceae; genus AG11. The sequence continues at coordinate 5,147 of JACMOE010000523.1, forward strand.
CGCAGACTCGCGGAACGTCGCGATGAGCCGCGCGAACTCGCCCAGCGCACCGCGGGCGGCCGGACGGATGGTACCGAGAAGATCGGGGCGCAGTGCGGCGGCGAGCATGGGTACGCCTGCCGCTCGCGCCGCGAGCGACAGCTGCTCGATGGTGGTGTCGCCCAGTCCGCGCTTGGGTGCCGCGACGGCGCGCCGGAATGCCTCGTCGTCCGCCGGATTCGCGATGAGCTTGAGGTAGCTCATCAAGTCGCGCACCTCGCGGCGATCG
>JACMOE010000524.1 GCA_014378185.1 Gemmatimonadaceae bacterium
CACGGCGCGCGCAGACACGTTCGCCGAGGGGGTGGCCACGCGTTCGTCGTACGCGCTCACCTTTCCGACGTTGCTATCAGGCCTCGCCGACTTCGTAACGGTGACCGCCACGGAAATCGCGGAGGCCGTACGCCTCATCGTGTCATCCACGCACCAGCTGGTCGAAGGCGCCGGTGCGATGGGCATTGCCGCCGCGGTAAAGTTGGCAACCCAGCTTGAAGGCAAGTCGGTGGGCGTGGTGTTCTGCGGCGCGAACATGGACTCGGGCGTGCTGCGTCGCATCCTGAATCGCGAGCTGTAGCTCCCGTCCCCCGTCCAGCGAGCGCCAGCGAGCGAGCCGTCCCCCGCCCTTATGACACCGTTCGCGTCTTCCGCTTCAAGAAATCCATCAGGATGAACTGGCCCAGCGTCATCGTCGTGGTGAAGTACGCCTTGCCGCGGCTGATCTCGCTCATGCGCTTCACGAACTCCACCAAGGCGCGGTCGCGCGCCAGCATGAACGTGTTGATCATGATGCCCGACTTCCGGCATGCGGCCACTTCCTGCAACGTCTTCTCGATGACGGTGATGTCGAGCCCGAACGAGTTCTTGTAGATATCACCGTTGGGCAGCGTAAGGGCGCTCGGCTTGCCGTCGGTGATCATGATGATCTGCCGCATGTCCTTCTTCTGCGCCATGAGCAGCCGCCGCGCGAGCTTCAGGCCCTCGGCCGTATTGGTGTGGTACGGACCCACCTGCGCGCTCGCCAGCATGGCGATGGGAATCTCCTCGGCGGAGTCGTGGAAGAGCACGACCTTGATGGAGTCACCCGGAAACTGCGTGCGGATGAGGTGCGTGAGGGCGAGTGCGACCTTCTTGGCCGGCGTAAAGCGGTCCTCGCCGTACAGTATCATCGAGTGCGAGCAGTCCAGCATGAGCACCGTTGCGCAGCTGGAGCGGTACTCTGCCTGGCGCACCATGAGGTCGCTGTACTCCAGGTCCATGGGCACCTCGATGCTGCCGGTGCGCATCATGCTGGCCTTCAGCGTTTCGTTGACGTCGATGTTGAGCACGTCGCCGAACTCGTACGGCTTGCTCCAGCCGTCGGACTCGATGCCGGTGGCCAGGTACGGAGTATCATGGCTACCGAAACTCGACTTGCCGAGTGAGCCGAGGAGGCCGCGGAGGGTCTTGTAGCCGAGGAAGTCGATGCCCTTGTTGGTGAGGTTGAAGTTCACGTCGCGCGATGCGGCGTGCGCCATCGAACCCTTGCCCTCGAGCGGCTGGTGGCCAGCGGGCATCTGGGGCGGGGTCTCGAGATTGAGGTATCCCTCCTTGATGAGCCGCTGCACGAGGTCGTCGAGCAGCTTGGCGAGTTTCGCCTGGGCCTCCTCGTCGCCGTCGCCTCGCAGTGCCTCGAGCATCTCGGGCGTGAACTGGCCGCTCTCCATGAGCGCCTCGAGAATGGCCTGCTTCAGTGCGTCGAGGGAGCGGTCACCGGGCTCATCGAAGCCCCCGCCGTAATACGGCTGGCCTTCGCCGCCGGCAAAGCCCGATTGCAGCAGGAAATCGGCGAGCTTGTCGAGCAGGGACTGGAGATCGACCGCATCGGCCATCTCCGGCGAGAACTTGCTGTAGGTATGAAAGCGCATGGCGATTCTCCTTCATTGAGAAATACTTCCGGACACGTGGAAGTGCCAACGGGTGGGTGGGAAAGCGGGTCCTTCCGTTCGCTCAGGACGACAAGCGGTTCCCTATATTCCTGCCGTGCCCGATCCGACCTCCATCAATCCGTTTCGCGTCTTTCTCCGCCACAGGAACTTTCGGCTGTTCCTGATTGGCCAGACGCTGTCGTTGATCGGCACGTGGATGCAGTCCATGGCGCTCGGCTGGCTGGCACTGGAACTGAGCAACAGCGCGTTCCTTGTGGGGCTGGTGGCGACGGCGTCGTCCATTCCTATCCTGATCTTCACCATGCCGGCGGGCGTGCTGGTGGATCGCGCAGACAAGCTCCGCCTGGTCCGGATTGCGCAGTGCGCGTTTCTCGTCGATGCGTCGCTGTTGTGGTGGCTGACGTATACGCATCGCATCACGATGCCCGCCCTCCTGGGCCTGGCATTCCTGAGCGGTCTCATCTCTGCGGTGGAGATTCCGGCGCGGCAATCCATGTTCATCGATCTCGTGGGCCGCGAGGATCTGCCCGACGCCATCGCCCTCAACTCGAGCGGGTTCAACCTTGCCCGCGTCATCGGACCAGGCCTGGCGGCGGCCGTGATCGCGCGGCTCGGCATCGCGTGGTGCTTCTTCCTCAATGCCGCGAGCTTCGTCACGGTGCTCATCGGACTGTTCATGATCAGCCTGCCGAAATGGGTGAAGCGTGAGGTGACGTCGAGCCCATGGGAGGGAGTGCGGGAGGCGCTGCGCTACATGCGCGACACGCCCAACATCCGGGCGCTGATGCTGATGGTGACCGTCTATTCCATCCTCGGCGTGCCGGTGCTGGCGCTGATGCCGGTTGTCGCGCGGGACATGTTCGGGATGGGCGCCCCGGGATATGGCCTGCTCATGTCGTGCCTCGGCGTGGGAGGACTCGTGGGTGCACTGGCACTCGCGAGTGTGGGCTATCGATTTTCACGCATCAAGCTGCTCACTGTCGCCACGATGACGTGGCCCGTGTTGCTGATGGCGTTTTCGTTCACGCGCACCCCCTGGGTGGGCTGCGTGCTGCTGCTCGGCTGTGGCTGCACCATGATTCTCAATGGTGCCATTTGCAACGGGCTGCTCCAGACGAATGTTCCCGATGCGCTGCGCGGGCGCATGATGGCGGCGTACGGGCTGGTGGTCGTCGGGCTGTCGCAGGTGGTCGGTGCGTTCGTGGGTGGGTCCGTGGCGCACGTGATCGGCGTGGCCGGATCGATTGGCGGGGCCGCGGTGCTGATGCTCGCGTATGGTATGTGGGCGTTCTTCAGGCAGCCCGAACTCAAGTCCCTGTAAAGCAAGGACGCGCGATTGTATTCGACGTGCATCTTCTGCCAGCAGAACCTCGGCCGCAACGAGGCCATCGAGCGCTTTCCTGTTGGCCGACGATTGGCATTCGACGAAGCCAAGGGTCGGCTATGGGTCGTGTGCCGCAAGTGCGAGCGGTGGAACCTCACGCCGCTCGAGGAGCGGTGGGAGGCCATCGAGGAATGCGAGCGCGCCTTTCGCGCGACGAAGCTTCGCGTCTCGACGGATCACATCGGCCTCGCGCGGTTGAGGGAAGGGCTGGAGCTG
>JACMOE010000525.1 GCA_014378185.1 Gemmatimonadaceae bacterium
CACGCGGCGCCAGATCCTAAGTCTGGTGCGCCGGTGAGTGGTTTGAGGCGCATGCCTGGATGGTGTGTTGCGGAAACCACGTCTTTCGGTCGGGTAGAACGTCGTTGGCGGCCTAGAAGTTATGACTGGGCTGGCCTCCGGACTTCGCGTGGGTTCATTCCTCGCGCGTTGAGACGGAGTCACCAGAGCCACCTGCGACGATCACGCGTTGTCGCATTTCCCGGAGACCAACCCAAGTCACCTCGTACTGCTGCCGCACCGACAGTTCCTGCGACTCGCCCTATGATCTACCTCGGCATGGATGTGCACAAGGACTCGATCACGATCGCCGTCCTGCCAACCTTGGCCAAGACGCCGACGCGGCTCGACACGCTGGCCAATGATCTGCCCAAGCTGAAGAAGTGGCTCGAGCGCATCGCCCGCGAGGGCGAGATCCACGCCTGTTACGAAGCGAGCGGCGCGGGGTATGTCCTGCATCGCGCGCTCGCCGAGTGGGGCTACGCGTGCGAGGTGATTGCCCCGTCGCTCATCCCCAAGCGATCCGGTGTGCACCGGAAGCACGACAAGCGCGATGCCGCCGACCTGGCGCGGCTATATCGCGCCGGCGAGCTCGTGGCGGTGCGCATTCCGAGCGAGGCTGACGAGCGGGTGCGCGACGTCGTGCGGTGCCGAGAAACCTTTCAGCGCGAGATCCTCAAGTCCCGACACTACATCCTCAAGTTCCTCGCGCGGCGGGGCTTCGTCTTCCGCGACGGGACCAACTGGTGCACGCCGCATCTCACGTGGCTGCAGCATCTGGCGACGGATGCATCGCCTCTGGCGACGGAGGATCGGCTCATCTACCGGGAGTATCACGCCTTGCTCATGTACAAGCGGCAGCGGCGCGAGGCGTTGGACCGCCAGATCGAGAAGCTGGCCGAGTTGCCCACGTTGGCCCCAATGGTCAAGCAGCTGCAGTGCGTCCGCGGCATCTCCGTGCATTCCGCGATGGTGCTCGCCACCGAGATTGTCGACTGGCGCCGCTTCGAGCGTCCGTCGCAACTTGCCTGCTATCTCGGCCTCGTTTCACGCGAGGACTCGAGCGGGACCCGGCACCGACTCGGCTCGATCACGAAGGCCGGGAACAGCCATTGTCGCCATGTGCTCGTCCAGGCCGCGTGGAGCTATCGGCATCGCCCGCAGACGAGCGTGGATCTGAAGCGACGGCAGGCGGGCCACCCGCCGGCGGTGATCGGCCACGCGTGGAAGGCGCAGCAGCGGCTGCATGCGCGGTACAATCACCTCTCGTATCGGAAGCGGCCACAGATCGCCGTGGTCGCGGTCGCGCGTGAACTCGTCGGATTCCTGTGGGCGGTGATGCGCGAGCTGGAGCCCGTGCAGGCGGCGTGAACACATGACATGATCGTGGCGCGGCGTGCGGTCCCGAGGCTCGATGTGCGAGCACGCTCGACGGCGTTATGCGGCCCGTGCCGTCCAGCTCCAACGGGATCCCCGAGCCTAGAATGAGCCAGCTCCCGACGAATCCGCTTCTTGCCGTACCAATGCGAATTGGAAACCGGCGCATATCAGCAGGATCAACCGTCGATGCTGCCTCGGGCCCACGTCGTTCCACGATCATGTCCATGCACCATCAACACCCAGCATTGCCTATCGCGTAACACACACTCTTGACACCAGCCCAGCCACATCAACGCCAAAGCTCTGCTGCAAGGAATCAAACAAAATGCGAGCGGAGCGGGCTCCCGCAGCTCCTTGTCAGCAGCAGCGCACGTTATGCCTCCGCTCGTCGACGCTGACGCCGTCGCTCGGCCTGCACGCGATCGGTGAGGTAGACTTTCAGCAGACTCTGATACGGCACATCCCGTTCATTGGCGAGCAGCTTGAGCTCCGTGAGGAGCGTATCCGGGAGGCGGACCGAAATGGCCGTCGAGGACGGCCGGAGATTCGGAAACTGCATCACCGTGGCCGCCGACCAATCGACGTATTCCGTACTGTCGGCCGTCGCCCAGAACGCGCGTTCGTCCGCTTCGGACTTGAACGCCGGGATCGGCTTACGCGCGCGGGGTGTTTTCGGCATAGTATCGTTTCTCCTTCCGATTCATATCGCGGGCGGCCAGTACGCGAATCAACGGTCCTCTGAGCGTGAAGACGAGGAGCAAGCGGCGGCCGGCCGCAGTCTGCCCCAAGGCCTGCCACCGATGCTCGCGCCCGGAATGGGCGGCATCGTAGCTGACGATGAACGGCACCTGAAAGAACGCCTGCTCGCACTCGCCCGGCTCGACGCCATGGCGCCCGACGACCTTGCGGGCATTTCCGTCGTCCCAGTCGAAGCCGGTAGCCAGCGCGAGGAGCCCAGCGACATCATCGGCCATGACAGAGTATATACTGGGTATATACCATACGGTAGCCCCTCAGCGATGCCGATGGAGGCATAACGCTGATTAGGTGGTCACGTTAATAGCCTCTTCAGGCGCATAATATCAATGAATAAATTGCATTAGAGTTTTCTCATCCGGGCGGCAGGCTCGGAGCGCATTGCGCCATCGCCACTTCCAAGCGCAGCCGTAAAAATGTTCCGCGCGCTTGGCGACACTGCCAAGTGCACAGAATCTCCATCGAGGAGAGTTTGTGGGCCGAGCACCTCTCTGCAGGGATCTCACGTGTGCGAGGCAGGCGACGTTGAAATCGGAGCAGCCGCGATTGCCTAAGCAGCACGAACTCGCATGGTGACTTCAGCTCATGATGGAGGGCCGACGCCTACCAGGCGCGGCGATGCCAGCGGCCTCATCGAGGGTCAAACGAGAGACTGAACCAGGGTACTGACCTTGGTGACGACAGCGGGAGGCACGGTGTCAATGAAGGCGGCCCTCCGAGCGCCCCAGTCAACGCTCTTGAGCTGGTCGGCTAGCACGACCCCGCCGACCTTCAGGCCAGCCGGGATGGACACCTCGAAGGGGTAGCCTTTCACCTGACTCGCGATCGGGCACACCAGTGCAAGCCCTGTCTTCTGGTTGTACGCCTTCGGCGAGAGCACGAGGGCGGGGCGCCGTCCCGCCTGCTCGTGCCCGGCCTCCGGGTTGAACTCCAGCCAGATGGCATCGCCGCGGTCCGGCACATACGCGGCCGGCGCGGAACTCACCAGACTTCTCGCCCAATCGGCGCGTCCGCCAACTGCTCGCCGTGAAGATTGGCCGGGGTGATGCGGTCCAGCAGCATCGACAGGGTGTCTTCGGGAACAGGCTCCATGACGATGCGATCATCCTCCACGCGGAGGTCAACGACCGCCCCCGCCGTACGGAGGAGCGCATCCTTGGCGAGCTCCAGCGCGGCGACAGCCTGCGCGTGAGTCACGGAGGGGAAATCCTCCAGAAAATCGACGAGCGGATGTCCCCCTTCGAGGTAATCGATGAAGGCCTGGACGGGTACCCGGGTACCAACAAACACGGGCGTCCCGCCTAGAACCTCTGGATCGCTGTGGACAACGGCATCATGTCTCGTCATTGCGAAAGCGATTCGGGGACACCTTGAAACTACACGACATCAACGCACAGTCGAGTTGAGGATCTCGACGGTCTGCGTGATCCCTTCATCACGAACCTTCTCTGAGATCGCAAGAATGAGATCCGCCTTCAGTAGCTCGGTGTCAGGATCCTCAAATCCCAGATCCTCGAAGATGTTATTACTCGCGAGCTTTCCAGAAGCCTTGTTCGCTGCTTTCATCGGTGTGGTTTCCCCTTGTTCGATGGACCAGCACCTCTTGCATTGATGGCGGCCAAGGCTGCACACGCTAGCGGCGGTCCGCTGCGAGTCGCGTGCCTGACGCTTAGCGGCCACTCGCCGAAGCGGGACTCAGGCGCCCGGGGCACTTCTGAATACACGCCAGTATCTGCCATTCAACGTTCGCTAGCCCCGCGCTTGTCATGCGCTTCCTGTGCTTGAAGGACAATGCGCATCAATTTCGTCCAACAGCAACCACTATCAACCGCCTGTCGTAGCAAAACAA
>JACMOE010000526.1 GCA_014378185.1 Gemmatimonadaceae bacterium
CGATGTGATCGGGGCCGATTTCGTAGGAGCAGCCGTGCAGCGGGCGACCACCGTGGATGGTAATGGTGTTGGTGCCGACGCCTTCGATGCTGGCGCCCATGGCCATGAGGAAGCGGGCCATGTCCTGCACGTGGGGCTCGGACGCGGCGTTGCGGAGCACCGTCGTGCCCTCAGCGGCGACGGCGGCAGCCAGCGCATTTTCCGTGGCGGTGACGCTGGGCTCGTCGAGGAAGACGTCCGCGCCTTTCAGTTTCTTCGCCTTGAGGATGAAGGCATCGTGCATCTCGAAGGTGGCACCGAGTTGCTCGAGAGCCAGGAAGTGCGTGTCCACGCGCCGGCGGCCGATGACATCGCCGCCCGGGGGCGGAAGAATGGGCTCACCGCACCGTGCGAGGAGGGGTCCGGCCAGCAGAATGGACGCGCGGATCTTCTGGCAGAGCACGGGATCGAGCTCTGCAGCGCGCACGGTTTTCGCGTGGATGGTGAGGGCGTTCCGGCTGGTCCACTCGGCACTCGCGCCGACCGACTGGAGCAGCAGGACCAACGTCTCCACGTCCTTGATGCGCGGCACGTTGGTCAAGTGAATCGGTTCGTCGCAGAGGAGGGCCGCGGCGACGATGGGGAGTGCGGCGTTCTTGTTGCCCGAGGGGCGGATGCGTCCGGCGAGGCGCTGGCCTCCCTGAACGACGTACTGCATGGCTGCCATGAGTGACGAGCGAGGGGTCGAGCCGCGGGCGAAGTGCACGCGGGTGGGCTGGCCGGAAACTTCCCTAGTGCGCGCAGGGGGGTCAAGCGGACGGGCCGTGCACTGCACCCTTCGCGCCGCGAGCGCCACTCGAGGGCAGGCCCTTCGCGCCGCGGCTATTCCCGGAGCGTCGGGCTGACAGTGCGCCGGCGCGTTGGCTACGATGCCCGGCAGTGCACACTGCTGGCCCCGCCCTTGCACATCGCGTGGACTGCGGCAAGCTGCACGTTCCGCCGCACGATCATCTCCTTCCAGTCAGGGTGCCGATGTCCGTCCTGTTCGCGCGCGCCGGAACGTGGTTGCTGGTGCAGGCGGCGCACGCTGACACCGTCCTGATGCGCCAAGTGGGCCAGGAGCGCGGTTGGTTCGAGAAGACGACGGCGATCGCGAGCGGCCTGATGACGATAGCGGTCCTCGTCCTCACGGTGGCCCTGGTGCCTGCCGCGTGGAACTTCCGCAAGAGCTACGCGAAGGTCAGCGATCTCCTGGACCGGATCTACGGCGACGTGAATCCGATCATGCGGGAGGTGAGCTCGATCGCCGACAACGTGAATTACGTGACGACGTCGGTGCGCACGGATGTGCAGCAGATCAATGCCACGATCGCGGCCGCGAACCTGCGGTTGCAGCAGGCGGTGGCGCTGACGGAGCAGCGGTTGAACGATTTCAATGCGCTGCTCGCGGTGGCGCAGCAGGAAGCAGAGTCAATGTTCGTCGCGACGGCGTCGACGGTGCGCGGGGTGCGCACCGGAGCGGCGGCGCTTCACCATGAAGACGACCAAGTGGATGCGCCCGACGCGTCGCTCATGTCGTCAGAGGAGCTTGAAGATGGCTACGACGATTCCGGTGCAGCCGAAGCGGGGCCCACGCGTCCGCGAGTCCGCCCGCGCAGGCGCGGATGGGCGTGACGCACAGTACGACCTTCTCACCGCGGCGCTCATTGGTGCCGCCATCGGCGCCACCGCAACGCTGCTCCTTCGTCGAGGCCCTTCTGGCGACCGTCCGGTGGGACCCCTGCTCCGCGGCGCTCGCGTGGCCGGCAAGGGTGCCCTTCGCGCCGGCACGGCTGGTGCGCTCTGGGCCAAGGAGCACGGCGGCGAGCTCATCGACCGGATCCCCGTGGATCGCATCGAGCATGACGTGCGCGAAACCGTGGGCGAAGCCCGCGAGCGCATCGACGGCTTCGTGCAGCAGGAGCTCCGGGAC
>JACMOE010000527.1 GCA_014378185.1 Gemmatimonadaceae bacterium
CCGATCCCACGATGGCCTTCTGCGCATCGCGCAGTGACCGCGACGACATGAGCCGTTGCACGATGAGCTGGTCCGTGCCATGCGACGCCATCGCGAGGAACGCCCCGCCGATGAGCCCCGCCCACACCGTGTGCGGCTTCGACAGCGTGAACGTGAAGTCCAGCACCTTCGTCTTGCCAGCCGCGCCCGCCGTGCTCCAGATGGACGACCATCCACCCGGCACCAGGTGCCCGAGGATGAGGATGGCGGCAACCGCACCGCTGATGTAGATGCCGGCCTGGAGCAGTTCCGTCCACACCACGGCCTTCATGCCGCCCTTGTACGTATACAGCACGGTGAGCAGGCCCAATATCAACACGGCGGTCGGCATCACGTACGCCTGGTTCGTCATCGAGGGCCCGATGATCAGCGCCACCGGAATTGCCGTGGCAAACACGCGCACCGAATCGGCGAGGGCGCGCGTCACCATGAATACGATAGACGTGAAACGCCGCGTCGTGAGGCCGAACCGCGTCTCCAGCAAGGCGTACGCGGTCACGAGATTGCCCGCGAAGTACCTCGGCAGCAGCACGCCCGCCACGACGAACCGGCCAATGATGTACCCCGCGACCACCTCGAGAAAGCCGAGGTCACCCGCGCCTGACTCTGCCCCGTACGCCAGGCCAGGGATGCTGATGAACGTGAGCGCACTGGTTTCGCTCGCGACGATCGAGAACATCACGGCCCACCACGGGATGGCGCCATCCGCCACGAAGTAGTCCTTGGCGTCACGCTGTCGGCGTCCAACCCACAGACCCAGCCCCGTGGTGCCCGCGAGGTAGGCGACGAGCACGACGACGTCGAGCGTGGTAAAGCGCGTCACGGGCTGCTACTCCTGCGCGACGACGTAGGCTTCCATCGCGAAATATTCGGCGAGCCCGAGCTTGTCGAGCAGGTGGGCCGTGTCCTTGTTGCGTGCATCGACCCGCTGCCAGAATTCACGATCGTCCTGCCCGGGGAACGGCGCCGAATCCTTCTGCGATTGATGCTTGAAGATCGCCTGGATCTTCAGCCGAAGCTCTTCCTGCGACATCGGGACCAACCACGTGGCGTCAGTGACGCTCCACTCCTGCCACGCTCCGCGATACAGCCACACTTCGGGCCGGGTCCGCGCACCGGCTCCCTCCCCGGCCGCCCCGCGCGGTCCGTAAAGCTCCGTCAGCGCGCCGTCGATGGCTTCCTTGCACATCCTGTGCGTGCCGTGTGGATCCGACAGGTCGCCGGCCACGAAGATGATCTCCGGTTCAAACTCCACGAGCAGGGCCTTCACGATCGCGATGTCAGCCGGCCCGATGGGATCCTTCTGCACCTGGCCCGTCTGGTAGAAGGGCATGTTGAGGAACCGGGCGTGCTCCCGCGACAGCCCCATCACCTCGATGCCGGCCACTGCCTCGCTCTCGCGGATGATGCGCTTGATGTCCGCCACCTCGGGAATGTCCACGTCGCCCGGTTGCTTGGCGGCGAGGAATTCCTCCACGCGGTCGGCCAGCAGTCCCACGGTGCCTCGGCCGCGTGCCTGGTCATTGGCAAGCCGACGCAGGAAGTCCACGTAGCGCCGGACGTCATGATCGAACACGGCGATGTTGCCACTCGTCATGTACGCCACGAGCATCTCGTTGCCATTCTCGACGAACTTGCGCAGGATGCCGCCCATGGAGATGACGTCATCATCCGGATGCGGCGAGAAGCAGATCGTGCGCTTGCCGTGCGGCAGCTTGCTCTTGCCGCGGATCTTGGCGCCGAGGGCGTTGAAGACCTCCCCGTTCACGGCACCGGGCGAGCCCGACCGAGTCACCAGCGACGACATCTTGTGCTCCGCGTAGTCATGCTGCGTGAGCTTCAGAATCGCGCATCCCGTGGTGAGCGAGAGCCACACCACGGCGCGCAGCTTGAGGTCGTCGGTCCACTCCACCTCGTCCAGCAGCCACGGCGTGGCCACACGTGTGAGGTCGGCGCCTGCCGCCGAGTCCACGTAGAACGTCGTTTTCGGGTGCCGCTGGAGGAACGTGGCCGCGATCTCGAGGTTGATGTCTCCCTCGACGCTCCGCTTGATGATGCGCGCCTTGTGCTCGCCGGTGCCGAGCAGCGCGATCTCGCGCGCCGCCAGGATGGTTGCGACGCCCATCGTCACGGCTTCCTTCGGCACATACTCCTCGCCAAAGAAATCGGCGGCCGCGTCTCGCTTCGTCACAGCGTCGAGGTGCACCAGCCGTGTGCGACTGTCGGCGCCGGAGCCGGGCTCATTGAACCCGATGTGCCCCGTCTTACCGATGCCCAGGATCTGGAAATCGATGCCCCCCGCATCCACGATGGCCGCCTCGTACCGCTGGCATTCGTCGTCCACCTCCTCGCGCGGCACATCGCCGCGCGGGATGTGCACGTTGCCAGGCGCGATGTCCACGTGCGTGAACAGGTTCTCCCACATGAAGCGGTGGTACGAGTGGATGGCGTCCGGCGCCATCGGGTAGTACTCGTCGAGGTTGAAGGTGACGACATTCGAGAAGCTCAAGCCATCGTCGCGATGCATGCGGATCAACTCGCGATACACGCCAATCGGCGTGGAGCCGGTGGCCAACCCCAGAACCGCCGTCTGACCGGTCGCCCGCTTCTCCTCGATCAATGCGGCAATGCGCGACGCGACAACCCGCGCGATATCCTCGTGCTCCTCCACGACGACGGTGTGGATGCGTTCGAGTGCGGTGGCGTGGGACGGGACACGCAAAGGCCCGCGAGTCGCCATGCGATCGCGGGCCCCGTGTCCGGTACCGACGTCCTTGAGGGCGCCAGAAACCGGTAAAGTCATGAGTTGGTGGTCGTCAGGCCGAGAAGGAAGTTCCGCAACCGCAACCGCCAGTGGCGTTCGGGTTCTTGAACGTGAAGCCCGAGCCCTGCATCGATGTGGTGTAATCGATGATCACGCCGCTGATGTACTGCGCGGAAAAGGGGTCCACGAACACGCGATACTCGCCCTGGTCGACAACGAGGTCGCCCTCGGCGGCAGCATCCTCGATGAGGAGGCCGTACTTGAAGCCACTGCAGCCGCCCGGCTGC